>DASYOF010000171.1:0-3165 GCA_036007995.1 Thermoplasmata archaeon | reverse complement strand
ATACGACTCCGACCACGAGCGGGCCGACGGGGAGGTCGGCCGCTGCGGGGTGGCGATCGCGCACCTTGGGGACATGCGCAGCCTGTTCGAGGGGATCCCGCTCGAAAAGGCCACCGTCTCGATGACCATCAACGCGACGGCCCCGATCCTGACCTCGCTCCTCATCGCGGTGGGGGAGGAGACGGGCGTCCCTCGGGCCCGACTCGGCGGGACGGTCCAGAACGACATCCTGAAGGAGTACATCGCCCGGGGGACGTACATCTACCCCCCATCGGCGTCGATCCGGCTCACGACCGACGTCATCGAGTTCGCGACCCGCGAGATGCCGCAGTGGAACTACATCTCGGTCTCCGGCTACCACATGCGCGAGGCCGGCGCGACCGCCGCCCAGGAGGTCGCGTTCACGATCGCGAACGCGATCGCCTACGTCCGGGCCGCGGTCGACCGGGGGCTCGACCGGGACGAGTTCCTCCCGCGCCTCTCGTTCTTCTTCTCCTCCGACCGGAACTTCCTCGAGGAGATCGCGAAGTTCCGCGCGGCCCGCCGCCTCTGGACGTCGGTCGCGCGCGACACGCTCGGGGCGAAGGAACCCCGGAGCTGGGCGCTCCGGTTCCACACCCAGACGGCGGGCTCCTCGCTCACGGCGCAGCAGCCGGAGCTGAACGTCGTCCGGACCACCCTCGAGGCGCTCGCCGCGGTCCTCGGGGGCACGCAGTCGCTGCACACGAACTCGCTCGACGAGGCGCGCGGGCTGCCGACCGAGGCGTCGGCGCGGCTCGCACTGCGGACCCAGCAGTTGATCGCGGAGGAGTCGGGCGTCCCGTCGACCATCGATCCGCTCGGGGGGGCGTACGAGATCGAGTATCTCACCGACCGGATCGAATCGGACGCCCGCGCCTACCTGGGCCGCGTCGAGGAGATGGGCGTGGCGCTCGTCGCCGTCGAGAAGGGGTTCTTCCAAGCGGAGATCGCCCGCGAGGCGTACCGGATCGCCCGCGCCCGCGAATCGAAGGAGGAGCTCGTGGTCGGAGTGAACGCCTTCCCGGACGGCAACGAGGAGTTCACGCTGTTCCCGGACGAGCACGACGGCGGGACCCGGCGCGGCCTCACGATCTCCCCGGAGCTCGAGCGCGCGCAGCGGCGCGACCTGGCGAAGTGGAAGCGCGAGCGGGACGGCGCGAAGAGCCGGACCGCCCTCGACCACCTGCGGAAAGAGACCGAATCCGGACACAACGTGATGCCCCCGCTGCTGGCCGCCGTCCGCGCCGGGGCGACCCTCGGCGAGGTCGCCGGCCTGTGGCGCGAGATGTTCGGCGAATACCGTCCGTCCCGGACCTTCTGAGGCGAGCCGATGCAGATCGACCACCTGGGCATCGCGGTCAAGAGCCTCACCGACGCGCTCGCGAAGTACGAGCCGGTCGTCGGCGGCCGCGGCTCGACCCCGGAACCGGTCGAGAGCCAGGGCGTCCGGGTCTCGTTCCTCGAAGCCGGCGAGAGCCACCTCGAGTTCCTCGAACCGCTCCGTCCCGACTCCGCGGTCGGTCGATTCCTCGAGAAGCGCGGAGAGGGGATCCACCACGTGGCCTTCCAGGTTCCGGACGTCGCCGAGGCGCTCGCCAACGTGCGCGCGCACGGGGGACGGCTGATCGACGAGACGCCGCGCGTCGGCGCCCGCGGGCGCACGGTCGGCTTCGCGCATCCCGCCTCGTTCCACGGGGTGCTCGTCGAGTTCGTGGGGGCGCCCCGGTGAGCACCGTCGCCGAGGTGCGGCTCCGCCTCATCTACGACAGCCGCGGGAAGGAAACGGTCGAGGCGACCGTCACGACCGACGGCGGAGCCGTCGGCGTCGCCGGCGCGCCGAGCGGCGCGAGCACGGGGACCCACGAGGTCCAGGCGTTTCCCCGGGGCGGCGTCGCGACGGCGCTCGAGGTCGGGCGGATGGCCGTGCGGCCGGCGCTCCTCGGGAGGCCCCTCGAGGACCAGGCCGGATTCGACTCGGCCCTCCACGAGGTGGACCGGACTCCCAACTTCTCCCGGATCGGCGGCAACACCGCGACCGCGCTCTCGATCGCCTTCGCGCTTGCCCGAGCCGCGGAACTGGGCGTCGACCTCGCCGAGTCGCTCGGGACGGTCGGGCGTCCGTCCGCCTGGCCCGCGGTCGTCGGCAACTGCCTGAACGGCGGCCGGCATGCGATCGGCGGACCGGAGTTCCAGGAGTTCATCGCCTTCGCTCCGGGCGCGACCCCGGCCGACGAGGTCCGCGCCGCCCTGGCGGTCCACCGCGCGATCGGCGAGGAGCTCCACCGGCAACTGCCGACCCACGCCCTCGGCCGCGGGGACGAGGGCGGCTGGGTGGCCCCAGTGAGCAACCTTGAGGCGCTGGAGCTCCTCGCGAGCGCCTGCGCCAAGGTCCGGGACGAGACCCACCTGAGCGTCTACCCGGGGCTCGACCTTGCGGCGAGCGAGTTCTACCGGGACGGGGCGTACCGGTACCGCGACCGCGCGCTCGCCCTCGACGGCCAAGTCGCCTTCCTGGGAGAGATCGTCGACCGGTACGGCATCCGGTACCTCGAGGACCCGCTCGACCAGGAGGAGTTCGACGGCTTCGCCCGAGTCACGGCCGCCGTCGGCTCGAAGTGCCTCGTCGTCGGCGACGACATCTACACGACCCGCCGGGAGCGGCTCCAAGCCGGGATCGAGCGGAAGTCGTCGAACGCCATCTTGATCAAAGTCAACCAGGTCGGAACGCTCACCGACACGCTCGCGACCGTCGCGCTCGCGAAGGCGAGCGGCCTCGCCACCGTCACCTCCCACCGCTCGGGCGACCTCCCGGAGGGGTGGCTCGCCGACCTCGCGGTCGCGTTCGGCTCCGCCGGGCTGAAATGCGGCCTTCTCGGCGGAGAACGGGTGGCAAAGCTAAATGAACTCCTGCGGCTCGGCGCCGCCACCGAGGCCCCACATTGACCCCTGAGGACGCCATGGCCGAGCCGCTCCCCCCGACGGAGAGCGACGGCCAGGACACCCGTCCCGGCGAGCTCCTGATCCCCGAGGAGACGTACCTGACGAGCGGCGTGCACATCGGCACGCAGCAGAAGTCGGCGTCGATGCGCCGGTTCGTCTACAAGGTGCGGTTCGACGGTCTCCATGTTCTCGACATCCGCGAGA
>DASYOF010000170.1:0-12539 GCA_036007995.1 Thermoplasmata archaeon | reverse complement strand
GCAACCGGCGGGCCCCGCGGCCGGGCCGAGCGGTTAGTCGACCACGACGTTCGATTCGTAGTTCGTCGCCACGTAGACGTGGAGGTCGATCCCCGTTGACGGGGCGAACGAGTTGACGAGGACGAAGTAGTAGGTGTCGGTGTACGGGGCGGCGAACGCGAACGGCTCGGCCGACCCGTTGATGACGAGGAGCGGGATCGCCGAGGCGTGGGCGGCGAAGTCCGGGAAGTCGGTCGAGTTGAACACCTCGAGCGTGAGGGGCGCGCCCGGCGGGTTTTCGACGGAGTAGTTCCCCTGGATGTAGTCCTCTCCGGTCACCGGGCCGGAGATGTAGGTGAAGTTGCCGGCGCCGACCGTCTGCCAGCCCGACGTCGTCAGCGGGTCGGCGTACGTCGGAGGACCGGAGATCGCCCCGGAGAGCGTCGCCCACGCGAGGCCGAGGATGACGACGACGACCACGGCGACCCTCAGCGCCTGCACCATCTTGAACCACCGACGGGTCCGGCGAGGGAGCGCGTTCTCCTGCCCCGGTCGGACCGAGTGGAGGGCGCCGCACGTCGGGCATTTCGCGCCGTTGGGCGGGAACGCCTCGCCGCAGAGCGAGCACGTCCCCCATTCGGCGGCGCGCGGGTCGGTCATGTCGGCCGGGCGCTCGACCCGGGTGAGGGGCTATGGTCGTTTCGTACGAACAACCGGGCGCGGGCGCCCTAGCCTTTCGCCTTCGGGACCGAGAGGTTGACGACCACGTTCTTGCGGCGGGTGTACGCCCGCACGACGTCCGCGCCCTGCTCGAACCCGAGCCCGCTCCCCTTGTACCCCCCGAACGGGGTCTGGGGGAACGTGACCGGCGCCTCGTTGACGCTCACCATGCCGGCCTCGAGCCGTTTCGCGGCCGTGTGGGCCGTGGCGAGGTCCTTGGTCCAGATCGCCGCGAACAGCCCGAAGTCGGTCGTGTTCGCGATGCGGATCGCTTCGTCGGTCGTCTCGAACGGGTGCACGACGAGCACCGGCCCGAAGATCTCCTCGCGGACCGCCTTCGCGGTCGGAGGGGCATCGTCGACGACCGTCGGACGGTAGAAGTTCCCCGCCTCGAGCGGGGCCTCGGCGACCCGGGACCCGCCGACGACGACCTTGCCACCCTCCGAGCGGGCGGATTCGACGTACCCCGCGACCTTCTCGAGGTGCTCTGGGGAGACGAGCGGGCCCATCTCGGACTCCGCCTCCATCCCCGGCCCGAGCCGCGTCGCGTTGGCGATCTTCCCGACGCGCTCGACGAGCGCCTGGTGCACGGACGCGTGCACGATGAGGCGGGAGCCGGCCCAGCACATCTGGCCGGCGTTGCCGAAGATCCCGAAGGCGATGCCGCGCGCGGCTCGATCGAGGTCGGCGTCCGGGAACACGACGACGGGGCTCTTCCCGCCGAGCTCGAGCGTCGCCGGGATCGTGCGCCGCGCGGCGAGCTCCGCGATCCGCCGGCCGACGTCGCCGCTGCCCGTGAACGTGACCGACCGGCAACGAGCGTCGTTGACGAGGGTTTCGCCGACCTCGCCCCCGCTCCCGACCACGACGTTGAGGATCCCGTCGGGGATCCCGGCGTCCTTCGCAAGCCGCCCGAAGGCGATCGCGGTCAGTGGGGTGAGGCTTGCCGGCTTCAGGACGGCCGCGTTGCCGCCCGCGAGCGCCGGGGCGACCCCCCGGATGGCGAGAAGGAGCGGGTAGTTCCACGGCGCGATGTGGACGGTGACCCCGAGCGGCTCGCGGACCGTGTAGTCGAGCCGAGCGCCAGGCACGGGGATCGTCTCCCCTTGGACCTTGTCGGCGAGCCCCGCGACGTACTCGATCGTGCGGACGACGAACCCCATGTCGCCGCGCGATTCCTTGAGCGTCTTGCCCATGTTGAGCGTCTCGAGCTGCGCGAACTCCTCGAGGCGGGTTTCGAGAAGGCCCCCGAGCTTGAGTAGCGCCTTCGCCCGCCGACCGCCGTCGTCCGCCGCCCACCAGCTCGAGTCGAACGCCGACTGGGCCACCTCCATCGCGTGGCGCGCGTCGTCGGCGTGGCCGATCGCCACGTGCGCGAGGTCCGCGTTCGAGGCGGGGTTCTTCACCGGCGCGTGCTCGGCTCGGGCTCCCGGCGTCTCAGCGCCGCCGATGACGAGGTCGAACGGCCGCTCCAGCGTTCCGGACATGGTGGCGCGCGGGGAGAGGCCTCGACCTGATAGCGCTTCGCGAGTCGCGGGCGGATAGGACCGTACGCCCACGTTCTATGCGCCGAACGCCGTACGTCGGACGGAGGACCGAGTACGTTCCGGTCGTCGCAGTTCACGATCCAGCAAGTTTCGGACGGCGTTTGGGCGGCCCTCGCCGGTCCCACCTCCGGCGCCTGCAGCAACGCGGGCGTCGTCGACCTCCGCCACGCCACGCTCGTTTTCGACGCGTTCCGGACGCCCCCGGCGGCCGCCGACCTCCGGTCCGCCGCCACGGTCCTGACCGGGCGGAATCCGTCGATCGTCGTCAACAGCCACTGGCATCCGAGCCACACGTTCGGCAACGCGACGTTCGGCTCGTGCGCGATCTTCGGCACCGAGCGGACACGCAGCCGGATCAACGAGCTCGGGCCTCGGTGGGTCGCCACGGTCAACGACCGGGATTGGACGAACCGGACCGCCGAACTGCAGATCCGCCACGACGCGGAGCGCGACCCGCTCCGCCGTCGAGAATACGCCTCGGAGATCGCCGCCCGACAGGACCTGCGCGACTCCCAGGACCGGGTCCGCGTCCGGCCCCCGGACGAGATCTTCGAGGAGCGCTACATGGTCCCCGGGAAACGGGGCGTCTCGATCGTCGAGGGCGGGGGCCACAGCGAGAGCGACTCGGTCGTCTTCGTCACGGACGGCGAGGTGCTGTTCGCGGGCGACCTCGTCTCCGTCCGCACGCACCCGAACCTCGTCTCCGCCGACCTCGAGCGTTGGCGGACGACGCTCGAAAAGATCGAGAAGATCGCCCCCCGCGTCATCGTGCCGGGTCACGGCCCGGTCGCCGGGATCGAGGCGTGCGCCGAGCTCTCGGAATACCTCCATCGGGTCGAACGGATCGCGAACGACGAGGGGGTCCCCGAGATCCCGGAGGAGTACGCCGGCTGGGAGCTTCCGGGCCATTTCTTCGACGGCATCGCGGTGCTGCGAGCCCGCCGGGCCGGGCTCGAGACGTCCTAACGTTCGGCGCTCACGGTCCGGCCGGACCGGTCGGTTCGGACCCGCTTCCGTCCATGGCGTACGCGCGCCCCTTCCAGGCCACAGGACGGTGCCGAACTCCATCCCCGATCGACGCCGCGACCAACGCGAGGTAGAATCCGACGGCGAGCGGGAACAGGAGCCCGTACCATGCGTTCATGCCGATCGCCCGGGCGAACAACGCGTGCTTCGCGAACCACGCGAGGTACACGAACGCCCCGAGCACCGTCAGGACCAACGAGCCCGTGGCCAGCCCGAGCGGGAGCACGCCGAGCGGCAGGAGGAACAGTCCGACCAACCCGGCGAAGAATCCAACCTGGCGGGCGGCGGAGAACCGGGTGTCGTGGACGTTCTTCTTCAGGCCCTCGAACATCTCGTGCCGGTCGCGGTACATCCGGGTCACGAGGAGGTCGGGGGCCCACGCCACGCGGAGCCGCTTGCCCGCCGCCCGGAACCGCCGGGCGAGCGCGACGTCTTCGAGCACCACCCCCCGCACGGCCTCGTGGCCCCCGACCGATTCGTACGCCGCGCGCCGCACGAGCGTGAACTGCCCGTTCGCCATCGCCGCGTTCGAGCGGGCGCGATTCACCCGGGGCGTCCGGAAGTACGTGAGCACGAGTTGGACGTAGAGCGGGAGGACGAGCTTCTCCCAGAACGTCTGGGCCTCCACGCGGGGGGCCAGGGTCGTCAGGTCCGCCCCCTCCGAGTCCGACCACGCGACGGTTGCGCCGATCGTTGAGGGGTGATACCGCATGTCCGCGTCGGTGAAGAGCACGAAACCGCCGTGGCTCGCCTGAAAGCCGACGTGGCAGGCCCAGTTCTTGCCGACCCACCCCGGGGGCAGCGGAGGTTCGTCGATCAATCGGACCCGGGGTGCGCGAGCGAGGGCGACCTCGCGGGTTCGATCGGTCGATCCTCCGTCCACGACGAGAATCTCGAGGGGACCGTACTCCTGGGCGAGAAGGCCGTCGAGCGCCGGCCCGAGGTCGGACTCCTCGTTCCGTGCCGCCAGGACGACGCTGACGAGAGGTCCGGTCGGGAGGGCCGGGCTCTCCGGCGGCGGTCCGAGCCGCGGCATCTGGGCCGCGAACAGGAGCGGCAGCCCCTGGAGCAGGACCGTACCAGTCGTCGCGACCGCGAGGAGCGCGACCAGCCACGCCTCGAGCACGACGCGATGGACCCGCGCGATGGATAATTACCTCCCCGACGGTGCGACGGCGGAGGGTTCGGGTGGAGACCGTCGTCCATCCCCGCCTCCGTCCCGGAGTGCTCGAGGACCGAACGTACCAGGCCGCGATCGCCGCCGCGGCGGCCGAATCGAACACGCTCGCGGTGCTGCCGACCGGGCTCGGGAAGACCGCGATCGCCCTCCGGCTGACCGCGGAGTACCTCCGGAGGTACCCGACCCGGTCGGTCCTGATCCTCGCTCCGACCCGGCCGCTCGTGCTCCAGCATGCCGAGAGCGTCCGGCACGCGGTGCTGGGGCCGGCGCCCGTCGTCCTGACGGGTGCGGTCGGACCCGACGCACGGGCGGAACTTCTCTCCCCGCCGCAGGTCGTCGTCGCCACCCCGCAAGTGGTCGGCAACGACCTCGCGAGCGGCACGTTCCCGCTCGCCACCTTCTCGCTCATCGTCTTTGACGAGGCCCACCGGGCCCGAGGCGACTACCCGTACGTGACGATTGCCGCGGCGAACCGGGCCGGCCCGCAGGCCCGGGTCTTCGCCCTCACGGCATCCCCCGGCTCCCAGCTCGACCCGATCCGCGAAGTGTGGCGGAACCTGGGCATCGGCCACTTCGAGTACCGTACCGCGGACGATGAGGACGTTCGGGCGTACGTCCATCCGATCGGCTTCGAAACACTCCCGGTGGCCGTTCCCCCCGAGGTCCAACGAATCGCCGCGGAGATCCGGACGGCCGCCCGCCACCAGGAGGACGAACTATCGAGGATGGACCTGATCCGGGAGGGCGTCGCGTCGAAGCGGGAGCTGCTCGCCTTGGGGAACCAACTCCACCGGGAGCTCGCCCTAGCGCGGGGTCGGGGGGAGCCGGCCGCGCCGCGGGTGTGGAAGGCGGTGACGCACCACGCCGTCGCGATGAAGGCGCTGCACGCCCTCGAGCTCGCCGAAACGCAAGGGGTCGACGCGGTCCGCCAGTTCTTCGACCGGCAGACCGCCGACCGGCCGTCGCCGGCGCAGCGGGCGTTCCTCGGCGATCCGAACATCCAGGTGGCCCGGGAGCTGCTCTCGACCCTGCAGCTCGAGCACCCGAAGCTGGCCGCCGCGGTCCAGCTGGTCCGCGAGGAGCTCACCCGGGCGCCCGCAGCCCGCGTCATCGTCTTCACCCAGTATCGGCAGACCGCGGAGCGCCTCGTCGGGGAGCTGACGAAGCTGAACGAACCGAACGTCCGGGCCGCCCGGTTCGTCGGGCAGTCGTCCACGGACGACGACCTCGGGATGTCCCAGAAGGATCAGGTGAAACTTCTCGACCGGTTCCGCGCCGGCGCGATCAACTGCCTCGTCGCGACTTCCGTCGCCGAGGAGGGCCTCGATGTGCCGTCGACCGACCTCGTCGTCTTCTACGAGCCGGTCCCGGATCTCGTCCGGACGATCCAGCGCCGGGGGCGCACCGGGCGGCTGCACGCCGGGCGGGTCGTCGTGCTCGTGGCCGAGGGCACGCGGGATGTGGGGCTCGACCGCTCGAGCCGCGGCAAGGAACGGCGGATGCACGAGATGCTCGAGCGTCTCGAAGAGGAGGCGCGCGCCGGAACCGTTCCCCCCCCGGCACCCCACGCCGTCCAGCGGCAGCTCGACGAGTTTCGGGCGCCCTAAACCGGCTCAGCGCCCCGTGCTGCCGAAGCCGCCCGACCGCGAGGCGACGGGCGCCACCGGGCCGAGCTCGAACACCGCCGCCCGGTCGGCCACGAGACGGACCTGGGCGATGCGGTCGCCGCGCCGGATCTCGTAGACGCCGTCGAAGAGGAACGTGAGGGGGACCTTCACCTCGCCGGCGTAGTCGCGGTCGATCGTACCGGGGGCGTTGACCATGAGGACGCCCTTCGTGCTGAGCCCGCTCCGGGGCCGAACTTCCAAGAACGCTCCGTCGGGCGCCCGCATCTTCCACCCGGTCCGGACGAGGGTGACCCGGCCCCGTTCGAGCCGCACGTCCTCCGCGCTGGCGAGGTCGAAGCCGGCCGACCCCTCGGTGGCCCGGGCGGGGATCGCGGCCTCGGGAGCGTCCGGGAGCCGTTCGAGGATCACGCGGAGCGGGGGAGACGTCGACATCGTCGTCGGGGGGGATGCTCGAGGGTCTTAGAACCTCGCCCCGCGCCGGACCGCCGTCCGAGTGGCTACGGGCGGTTGGTAGGCGGAGTCATCGGCGAACAACTCCTCCCCGGGCCTCGCGCTGGGTTTCCCCGACCCGCGGGCCAGGGGGTCGCGCCGGATCACGAGGAGAGCATCAACTCGTTCCCGTCGGGGTCGGCGATGACGGCCCGCACGATCGTCGCGTCCCCGCGCTTCATCGACCACGGCTCGTTCGTGACCGTGCCGCCCCTCGCCCGGATGGTGGCGCACGCCGCGACCGGATCGGCGCACAGGAAGACGATGCCGCTCACGGTACCGGGTTCGCGCCCTCCCTCCCCTTCGCCCTGAACGTGCATGGAGAGCCGGGTCGTGCAGCCGGGGATCTGGAACACCACCCGGGGGGCGTTCGGCTCGAGGATCTCTTCCTCGAGCCCGAGGACGTTCGCGTAGTAGTTCCGCGCCTTCGCTAGGTCGGTCACGTGGAGGGTCACGGCATGCAGACCTTCGACGATATGCGGCATGCCCCGTGCGACGAGCGGTCCCCGCATCAGTCTTCCGATGGGGGGATTCGGCCGTCCTGATCGGTCAGGTCTCGGTCCCTTCGGGGACCGCGCCCGGCAGCTCGACGGCGAGGTAGCGAGCGACGAGGTGCCCTTCCGCCCGCCGAAGCATTTTGCCGAGGGCGGGGGGACTTTGGCCGGTCGTCCGGGCGAGCCGGGTGAGGGTGATGCGGCGAGGAACGGAGAAGAATCCGAGCGCCCACGCGCGCGCGATCACGTCGCGCTGTTTCGGCGTGAGCCGGTTCGTCGGCGCGTCGGAGACGACCGGGCGGTTCGACGCCCGGACGACCCGGAACGGCACCTCCTCCTTACGGAGGCGCGCGAGCACGCGGCGGAGCGTCCGCTCCTCCCCATGGAACGAAGCAAGCGTGGTCTCGGCGTTCAACCGGAACGGGGCGGTCGGCGTGATGCGGCCCGCGGAGAGGGAAACGAGCGCGCGGAGCGACGCGGGATTCCGCTGTCGCACGAGGAGGATGTAGTCGCGCGTGCGCGGTCGACGCTCGACGACCTCGAAGCTGTCGAGGCCGTAGAGCCGGCGGATCCGGCGCGATTCCAGCTCGAGCTCCGCGTCCGGCCGCAGCGGTCCGTGCCGTCGGAGCCGAAGGAGCTGGAGCCGCCAGCCCCGTTCGAGCCGGAGCGTTTCGAGGAGCTCGACCTCCTCGTACTTCTCGAAAAACGTGGCCGGTAGGAGACCGAGCAGGACGAGGTGCTCGGTCTGGAATTCGAGGGTAACGGTCTGCATCCGGACGTGCGGGACCGGGAGTTTCCATATGAACCCGCGCGCGGCCGCCCGGCCGTTAAATAGCGAGCTCGGCTCGCTCGACGGTCATGGCGTTCCGCTCGCTCGGCGAGTTCCTGACCGAGCTCGAACGGCGCGGCGACCTGGTCCGCGTGACGTCGACCGTCCGCCGGGACCTCGAGCTCACCGAGATCACGCGGCGAACGCTCGCGAACGATGGGCCGGCGCTCCTGTTCGAGTCGGTCGAAGGGGCGACGATGCCCGTGGCGATGAACGTCGTGGGCTCGCCGCGACGCATCGCGCTCGGCCTCGGGGCCGAGACGCTTCAGGACGCCGCGAACCGGATCGGCAAGCTTTCGAAGCTGCGGCCCCCCGCCGGGGTCGTCGCGGCGCTGAAGGACCTTGGGGGGACGCTCGATCTGCTCGACACGGTGCGCTCGCTCGGACCGAAGCGGGTGTCGAGCGGCCCCTGCCAGGAGGTCGCGACCGACGACATCCAGCTCGACTCGCTGCCGATCCTTCGGTGCTGGCCGCACGATGCGGGCCGGACCGTCACCTTCCCGATCGTGGTGACGAAGGACCCGGAGACGGGCGAGCCGCACACCGGGGTCTACCGTCTCCAGCAGTACGGCCCCGACACGCTCGGGTTCCACGCCCAGCTCCACCGGGTCGGCGCGTCCAACTACCGGAAGTGGGCGGCCCGGGGGGAGCAGATGCCGGTCGCCGCCGTCATCGGCGTCGACCCGGGCACGGTCTTGAGCGGCCTCGCCCCCGTGCCCGAAGGCATCTCCAACTGGGTGTTCGCGAGCTTCGTCCGGTCCGAGCCGCTCGAACTCGTCCGCTGCCAGACCGTCGACCTGGAGGTGCCCGCGCAGGCGGAGATCGTGCTGGAGGGGTACGTCGACCCGGCGGAGCGACGACTCGAGGGGCCGTTCGGGGACCACACGGGGTACTACTCCGCCCCCGAGGAGTTCCCGGTCTTCCACGTCACGCACATGACCAGCCGGCGGAAGCCCGTGTACTTCACCACGGTCACCGGGAAGCCGCCGACCGAGGACGCGGTCCTCGGCAAGGCGGTCGAACGGCTGTTCCTCCCCGTCGTCCGCCTCGTCCTCCCCGAGATCGTGGACATGAACCTCCCCGTCGAGGGGCTGTTCATCAACGTCGGGATCATCTCGATCCGCAAGTCCTACCCGGACCATCCGAGGAAGGTGATGCACGCCCTCTGGGGCCTCGGGCAGCTGATGTTCACCCGCTACCTCATCGTCGTCGACGCGGACGTGGACGTCCACGACCTCGGCGAGGTCCTCTACCGCGTCGGCCTTCAGGCCGACCCCGCGGAGGACTTCGAGCACGCGCGGGGGCCGGTCGACCAGCTCTCGATCTCGAACCCGGTACCGAACATCGGGGGCAAGGTCGGGATCGACGCGACCCGGAAGGGCCCGAGCGACGGATTCCCGCGGCCCTGGCCGGAGGAGATCCGGATGGACCCGGCCGTCGTTCAGCGGATTGACGCGCTCGCCAAGTCCGATCCGGTCGTCGCGCAGCTGTTCGCGAAGCGCCCGAGGACGTGAGCGCCCCGCCCCGCGGACGGGCCGAGGAGCTCGGCCGGTTCCTCGAGATCCAGAATCTCGGACTGAACCTCCCGTTCGCTCTCGCGTTCCTGCTTACGGCCTCGGCCGGTCATCCGTCGCTCTGGACCGTGCTGTGGATCGTGGTCGCGTTCGTGGCCGCCCGGAACGCCGGACACTCGTTCAACCGCATCGTCGACCGGGAGTACGACCGGCAGAACCCCCGCACCCAGGGCCGCGCGCTCGTCACCGGACGCTACTCGCTCGGCTTCGCGGTGGGGGTGGTCGTCGTGAGCTCGGCCGTGCTCCTCGTCGCGGCCTACTTGCTGAACCCGCTCGCGTTCTTCCTCGCCCCGATCGCGCTCGCCGCGGTGTTCGGCTACAGCTACACGAAACGGTTCACGGCCCTGACGACGGTGTTCCTTGGTGTCGTCGAAGGGATCCCGCCCGCCGCGATCTACATCGCCGTCCAGGGGGACCTCCCGCTCGCGGCGCTCGCCGCGGTCGCCGCCCTGATCGCCTGGGGGACCACGTTCGAGACGGTCCACTCGCTGGGCGACATCGAGGCCGACCGAGCCGCCGGGCTCGCCTCGCTGCCGGCGCGGCTCGGGACGCTGCGCTCCATCCGCCTGGTCCCCGTCTTCCACGGGATCGCGCTCACCTTCTTCGCGACGTTCGGGTTCCTGGCCCGCCTCGCCCCGCCGTTCTACGTCGGGCTCGCCGTGATCGCAGTCCTCGCCGGAATCGTCGACTGGCGCGTCGCGCAGGCACCGGATCGGGTAGTCTGGCCGTTCCGCCTCCACATGGCGCTCGGCGCGATCTTCCTCGCCGGAACCGCGGTGGCGCTCTACCTGCCCTCGATTTTGCCGTAGTCGGGGTCACCGACCCGATGGTTTCGGCCCTCCGGTAGGGGCATTCGACTCGCCGAACGCTGGCCCGGGAACCGTAATGGTCGCGGAGATCTCTCGGCCCCGGGGAATCCATGCCGCAGGTGATGATCGGCCTTTCCGCGCGCGACTACCGGACGACGAACGACGTGTGGCGAATGGCGAAGCGGCACCTCAACCCGATCGTCCGACGACGGATCGGCTGGCGGGGGCGATCGAGCTTCCTCCGCCAGCTGATCCTCTACGGATTCGAGCGGGCGAGCGAGAATCCCGGCGAATTCCTTCGCCAGGTCCGGGAGACCCACGACCCGATGCTGGGACGTCGCGGACGGTCGGAGGCGGGCGCGGACCGCCGGGAAGCGCTCGTCGCGCAGTGGCAGGCGTTCTTCCCCGGTCCCGTTCCCCAGCCTCGCCGGGCGCGACGCGGGGCGAAGCCGGGCGAGTAGGTCGAAACCGCCATCCGACCGGGGCTCTCAGAACTAGGGGGTTCGGCACCTGAGGCACGTCGAGCAGGTCGAAGGACTCGCCTTATCGGGCCTCGTCACGGTCGGGCCGTTGCGGCTCGCCGTCCCCATCGTCCTCGGATCGGAAGCGAGCGGGGGCCCCGCCGTGCGACCGGCGACCGCCTCGGAGGCCGGACACCGAGCCATGGTCCTCTCGGACGGATCGGCCACCCTCGATCTCGACTTCTCGATTCCCGCGCCGGAAGTATCCGGAGTGGCCGGGTCGGCCCAGTCCGCCGGCGCCGGAGCGTGGATCGTCCACTGGCCGCTCGACGAAGCCCAGTGGAAAGCGCTCGCGGACGCCCGGCCCGACCTCCTCGTCCTCGGCAACGCGCGGGTACTCCTGTCGGAGGGCGAGCCGTTCGTGCAGGCGCTTCGGGAGATCCGCGAACGTCTCGGCGCGCGTCCCGCCCTCTGGGCCCCTCGGGTCGCCCTCCCCCATCGCTTGGCCCTCCTCACCTACCTCGGGGTGGACCTCCTCGATACGACCGAGACGGTCTGGAAAGCCAGCGAGGGGACGTACTTCGACCTCGAATCCGGCTCGTCGGAACCGGCCCGGACCGTCGCGGAGCGTTGGTGCGACTGCGCGGCCTGCCAGTCCGAGGGAGCGATCGACCGGCCTTCGCACGCGCTCGCCCTCCTCGAGCGCGAGCGGCGCGCGGTGCTCACGGCGATCCGCGCCGGTCGCCTCCGCGAGCGCGTGGAGACCCGACTGACCGCCGAGCCTCTCCTCGCCGAGCTGCTCCGGTACGCGGACGGGCACTTCGCGCGGCTCCTCGACGAACGCACGCCGGTCACCGGTCGCGATGTCCACACGTACGTGCTTCGAGAGTCGCACCGCCGGCCGGAAGTTCGCCGGTATCAGGAGCGCCTCCTCACCCGGTACCGCCCTCCGCCGGGGAAGCGCATTCTCCTCGTCGTCCCGTGCTCGAAGACGAAGCCGTACCGGAACTCCCGGTCCCATCGCCGATTCCGGGGCGCGATCGAGGATCTTCCCGGACTTCCCACCGTTCATGTCGTCTCGATCACCTCGCCGCTCGGCGCCGTCCCTCGGGAACTGGAGGACGTTCCCCCGGCGCGCCACTACGACATCCCGGTCACGGGCGACTGGGAGGAATCGGAGCGCCGCGGGGTCCGTGAGGCCTTCGAACGGCTGGTGGTCGCCGGCTCCTACGTGCGCGCGGTCGTCCACCTCGATCCGGACGAGTACGCGTTCCTTCGTCCGGTCTTTCCGGAGTCGCTGCAGCCGGTGTGGACGATGATGGACCACCGGTCCACGTCGCCCGCCGCGCTGAACGCGCTCCACGAGGCCGTCGGTGAGGCGCTCGCGACCGCCCCCGCAAGGACCGACGGTCCGCTCGGGATCGTCCGCGAAGAGCTCGAGGCGGTCGCCGCGTTCCAGTTCGGAACGGAGGCGGCCGGTCGCCTCTTCGCACCGCCGGTCCGGCTCCATGGTCGTCCCTGGTTCCAACGGATCACCGATGCCACTGGAGTCGATCTCGCGACCTGGCGCGAGGAGCGCGGCTTGTTCCAGCTCACCGCGGCCGGCGGCCTGCGTCTGCTTCCGAGCCATCCCCTCGAGGTCGAAGTGGCCGAAGGTGTGCCGCTCCTTGGAGACCTCTTCGTACCGGGAGTTCGGACGGCCGATCCGGCGATCCGGAGCGGCGACGCGGTTCTCCTCGTACGGAACGGCGTCCTATTGGCGGTCGGCGAAGCCGAGCTCCCCGGCCGGCTGATGATGGAACT
>DASYOF010000169.1:0-7640 GCA_036007995.1 Thermoplasmata archaeon | reverse complement strand
CAGAAGGCCGCGCAGCTGGCCGACAGCGAATCCCCCGTCTCGCTTCCGCCCGGCCGTTCGACCGGATGGGCGGTCCCCGCGCGGCTCCGCCGCCGGTGGGACCTCCGCCTCGGTCCGAGTCAGCGCCTGCTGCCGGCGGTGGCCGAGGCGGCCAACCCGATCGGGCTGTTCCTCCACGACAGTCTCCACACCCCGACCCACCTGACGTTCGAGCTCGAGACCATCCGGCCGCACCTCGCTCCCGGGGCGGTCGTCCTCGCGGACAACACGGAATGGACCGGCCAGGCGTTCGACCGGTTCGCCCGGACGCTCGACGCGCCGGTGATCCGGAACGGGCGTTCCGACCTCGTCGGGCTGCGGGTGCCTACGGCCGGCGCGGCCGCCAGAGGTCCGAGACGTAGCGGCCGATCGCGAGCGACGCGGTAAGGCCGGGCGATTCGATCCCGAACAGGTGGACGGCGCCGGATCGTTCCGGCTCCTCCCCGATCTCGAATTCGCCGAACGCCTCGCCCGATTCGGGCGGCACGGTCTTCGCTCGCACGCCGGGCGGGGCTGGCTCGAGGTCGCGCTCCGTGAGGCCCGGGAGGTAGGCGTTGGCGTGCGCCGCGAACGTCGCGAGCGACGTCGTCGGGAGCGCCGGTGCCTCGGGCGAATCCTGGTAGGTCGCGGTCGGTCCGAGGAGAAGCTCGCCGGAGGTGGTCCGCGTCAGATGCACGCCGATCCCAGGATACCCCGGAGGGGGAAACCCGTAGATCATCGTCCGGACCCAGCTCCGTCGGTCCCCGACGACCCGGGCGTACTCCCCGAGGCACGGGTACACCCGGTGGCCGGGAGCTCCCAGGAGGGCCGCGACTCGCGCCGACCCAACGCCGGCGGAGTTTACGACGAGCCGGCCTTGGACGATCGCCCCGGACGTCGACGCGAGCGACCACCCGTCCGGCGTTCGGGTCGCGCGGGTCAGATCGAAGTCGAACCGTCGGTCTACGCCGAGGCGGACGAGCTCAGCGTCCAAGGCCCGGACGAACGCCGCGGCATCGATTCGCCCGCCGGTGGGCGCGACGAGGGCGGAGTCGCAGCCCCCGAGGTGCGGCTCGATCTCCCGCGCCTCCTCAGGGGAGAGCCGTCGCACGCCCGGTACGCCGTTCAACTGCGCGAACGTCTCGTACTGGAGCAGCCGCGTCCGGTCGGACGGCCGGCCGGCGACGGCGAGGGTACCGCACATCTCGACCGGAACGCCGAGCGTCCCGGCCTCCTCGTAGATCCGCCGGTTCCCTTCGACGTTCAGGCGGGCGCGGAGCGTACCGGGGCGGGCGAACATCCCGGAATGGACGACTCCGCTGTTGTGGGTCGACTGTTCGCGGCCGGGGCCGGCCCGACGTTCGACGATCGCGACATCCGCCCCGAGGCGCGCGTACGCGCGGGCGATCGCGAGTCCGACGACGCCCGCTCCGACGACGACGACGTCCCGGACCGCCACGCCCGGCGACCCAGGCCCTCGGTTTTAACGGCTCCGACGGGCCGGCTCGGGCACACGGTTTTAGGGCGGGCGCCCGTGCCCGGACCGATGGCCGCGAGTCGAGCCGCCGCCCGCCGAGCGGAGCGAGCCGACCGGGGCAGCGGCCCGGCCGACGGCCGCGCGGTCGAGGCGAGGCGCCGATGGGACGCCGAGGTGGTCCAACCGGCGCTCGCGAAGTCGCCGGAGCGCAAGGAACGGTTCGAGACGCTCGGCGGCATCGCCGTCGACCGACTCTACGTTCCCACCGCCTCGGACGACGTCTCCCGGATCGGCTATCCCGGGCAGTACCCGTACACCCGTGGCGTCCACCCGACGATGTACCGCGGGAGGGTCTGGTCGATGCGGATGTTCTCCGGGTTCGGCACTCCGGAAGATACGAACCGGAGGTTCCACTACCTGCTCTCGCACGGCGAGTCGGGGCTCTCGATCGCCTTCGACGACCCGACGCTCTACGGGATCGACGCCGACGACAAGGAGGCGCTCGGGGAGGTCGGGAAGTGCGGGGTGAACGTCTCCTCGCCCGCCGACATGGACCGATTGCTGAAGAAAATCCCGCTCGCCGACGTGACGACGAGCATGACGATCAACGGCCCGGCGAACATCGTCTGGGGGATGTACATCCACTCGGCCGAGAAGGCCGGCGTGCCGCGCGCCCAGCTCGGCGGGACGACGCAGAACGACATCCTGAAGGAGTACATCGCCCAGAAAGAGTTCCTGTACCCCCCGAAACCCGCGCTCCGGCTCGTCATCGACACGATCGAGATGGCGACCCGGGAGATGCCTCGGTGGAACCCGGTGTCGATCTCGGGGTACCATATTCGGGAAGCCGGCTCGACCGCGGTCCAGGAGCTCGCGTTCACCCTCGCCGACGGCATGACCTACGTCGAGGAGTCGATCCAGCGCGGGATCCCCGTCGACGAATTCGCTCCACGTCTCTCGTTCTTCTTCAACAGCCACAACGACTTCTTCGAGGAGATCGCGAAGTTCCGGGCCGCGCGGCGGCTGTGGGCCGAGGCGATGCGCGAGAAGTTCGGCGCGAAGAAGGAGCGCTCGCTCTGGATGCGGTTCCACACGCAGACTGCGGGCTGCTCGTGCACCGCCCAGCAGCCCGAGCTGAACATCGTCCGCACAACGATCCAAGCGCTCGCGGGCGTCCTCGGCGGTACGCAGTCGCTCCACACGAACTCTTACGACGAGGCGCTCCAGCTCCCGACCGAGGACGCGGTCCGCATCGCGCTCCGCACCCAGCAGATCCTCGCGCACGAGAGCGGGGTCGCCGACGCCGTCGATCCGTTCGGCGGCTCGTACTACGTCGAGTGGCTTACCGACAAGATGGCCGAGGAGGCCCGCCGGTACTTCGACCGGATCGACGC
This sequence comes from Thermoplasmata archaeon, assembly GCA_036007995.1. Lineage (GTDB taxonomy): Archaea > Thermoplasmatota > Thermoplasmata > Lutacidiplasmatales > UBA184 > Lutacidiplasma. The sequence goes on along the minus strand of DASYOF010000169.1, from coordinate 4,751 downwards.
GCTCGGCGGGGTCGTCGCCGGCATCGAGCGCGGCTTCTTCCAGCGCGAGATCCAGGAGGCGTCGTTCCGCTACCAGCGCGGCGTCGAGTCTGGCGAGCTGAAGGTCGTCGGCGTCAACACCTACACCACCGACGCCCCGATCAAGGTCCCGAGGCTCCGGATCTCCGAGGAAGCTCGGACGGCCCAGTCGAAGCGGCTCGCCGCCCTCCGCGCGAAGCGGTCGAAGGCGAAGCACGCGAGGGCGATCGACGAGGTCCGGAAGGCCGCGCGCGACGAGTCCGCGAACACGATGCCGGCCGTCCTCGCCGCCCTCCAGGCGGACGCCACGCTCGGGGAGATCGTCCACGCCTTCCAGGACGTCTTCGGAGCGTACCGGGAGCGGTCGACGTACTGACGCCGGGAACGACGTAGCGATGCCACGACGTCCCGCGAATCGGGCCCAGCCGGTCCCGCCCGAATACGCCGAGTCGGTCGCCCGGCTGGCCGAGCGGCGGCGGTTCGGGAGCCGACCGGGGCTCGAGACGATCCGCGCCGTGCTCGAGGGTCTCGGCAACCCCCAGCGGTCGTTCCGGTCGATCCACGTCACCGGGAGCAAGGGCAAGGGCTCGGTGACCGCGATCGCCGCCAGCATCCTCGCCGCCACCGGCGCGAAGGTCGGGCGGTTCACCTCCCCCCACCTCGTCAGCTACCGGGAGCGGATCCGGGTCAACGACGAGATGATCCCGCACGAATCCGTCGCGTTGGGGCTGCAGCGGGTCGAGGCGCTCGCCGACGAGCTAAGGTCCCGGGCGGTGATCGACCGCGAGCCGACGTTCTTCGAGGTCACGACCGCGCTCGCGTTCGACTGGTTCCGGGAGCAGAAGGTCGACGCCGCCGTCGTTGAGGTCGGTCTCGGGGGTCGGCTCGATTCGACCAACCTCCTGGACGCGGCGGTCGGCGTGATCTCGAGCGTCGAGCTCGAACATACCGAGGTGCTCGGCCCGACGCTCACGGCGATCGCGCACGAGAAGGCCGGGATCCTCCACCCGGGGATGACGGCCGTGGTCGGCGAGGCGAAGGACGAGCCGCTCCGCGAGATCGACCGGATCGCCGACCAGCTCGGTGTCCCGGTACTGCGCCTCGGGGCGCAGGTGTCGGTCGGCCCGAGGACCCTCGACGAGCACGGCCAGGAGTTCGCCGTGACGACCCCGCACCGAAACTACCCGGCGGTGCGCCTCCCCCTCCACGGGACGGTGCAGGCAGGCAACACGGCGCTCGCGATCGCGGCGACCGAGCGGTTCCAGGAGGCGCTCGGCCGCCCGCTCACGCCCCGGCACGTCCAGCGCGGCCTCTCGGCGGTCCGGTGGCGGGGCCGGATGGAGCGGGTCGGCCGGCGACCCGAGGGGTGGCTCGACGTCGCCCACACCCCCGAGAGCGCTCGGGCGCTCGCGCAGTCGCTCGCCGAGATCGCGCCGCTCGCCGACCCGGCGGGGAACGCGGTCGTGTTCGGCTGCCTCGCCGACAAGAACGTGAACGAGATCCTCGAATCGCTCTCCCCGCTCGCCACCACCGTGATCGTCGTCCCGGTCCGGTCCGCCCGGGCCCTATCGGCCGAGGAGATGCACCGGAGCGCCGTCGGGCGGTTTCCCCGCGTCGTGGTCGCCCCCGACGTGGAGACCGCCTGGAAGCTCGCCCGGGCCGCCGCCGACCCGGACGGGTTCGTCCTCGTCACGGGGAGCGACTACCTTGTCGGCGAGTTGATCGGCCAATTGGAGGGTCGGCCCGACGACGAGCCGGACCTCTCCGACCCGGGGGTCGTGACCCCCGCCGCCGAGGCGTCCCGGTGAGCGAACCCGCCGAGTTCGACTGGGAGACGTTCCTCGACCGGCTGAGCGCGTTCTACCACACCGGCGACTGGCGGGTCCCGTACCTCCGTGACCACGCCGAAGACCCGTTCCAGGTGCTGATCGGGACGATCCTCTCCCAGCGGACGCGGGACGAGAACACCGACCGAGCCTCCGCCCGGCTGTTCGCGAAGTACCCGGACGCCGCGCGACTCTCGAAGGCGTCGCCCCACCAGATCGAGGCGCTGATCCGGGAGACGGGGTTCTACCACACGAAGGCCCGGGCGATCCGGTCGACCTCCCGCGAGGTGCTCGACCGGTTCGGCGGCGTCGTGCCGCGGACGCTCGAGGAGCTGACGAGCCTTCCCGGTGTCGGACCGAAGACCGCCAACTGCGTGCTCGTCTTCGGGTACGGGATCCCGGGGATGCCGGTCGATACGCACGTCCACCGGATCGCGAACCGGCTCGGCGTCGTCCGGACCACGACGCCGGAGGAAACGGAGACCGCGCTCCGCGCCACGGTACCGGAGCGGTACTGGATCCCGGTCAATCCGATCCTCGTCCAGCACGGCCAGAACATCTGCCGACCCATCGGGCCGAAGTGTCCGGAGTGTCCGGTCGCGGCGCTCTGCGCGACCGGGCGGGCGCTCTCGGAAGGCCGGGCGCCGCCCCGACCGGACGACCGCCCGGGCGCCCGCGCTCGGCGCGCGTCGCTTCGGAACGGGCGATCGACCGGCCCGCGCCGGCCGACTAGCCGCCGATCCGGAGCGGGACCCCGTCGACCTCGACCGTCGCCCCGGCGTTGACGACGAAGCCGAAGAACGGCGACTTGTTCGGGCCGCCGTAGAATTGGCTGTTCCCGAGCGAGACCAGGATGGCCCCGAGCTCCCGGTCCTCGAGCTGCGGCGTGTCGTGCAGCGCCGGGTTGAGCCCGATGCCGAGCTGACCGGGACGGTCCCGACCCTTCCCGCCCGCCTTGAACTCGGTGTCGAACCGCTCGCCGCCCTTGTCGAACGTCGCCTCGGTGAGCTTTCCGTGCTCGAAGTGGAACGTGCCGCCGGTCGCCTTGGTGTCGTCGTAGTAATCGGTCCGGTTCCCGACGATCGTGCCGTCCGCCACCGCCATGTCGAGCGGCGCCCGGATCCCCCCGGCGGGGAGCAGGAACAACGAGCCGAACGGGCGCTTGCGGTCGGCCTCGATCGAGCGACCGAGCTCGCCGCGCGCGGGGCGCCGGAGGAGCCCGAGCGTCAGGTCGGTCCCGTGGTCGTCGAAGATGTGCAGTTGCTTCCCCTTCCCAAGGGCCTTCAGGACTGGGGCGCCGCTCTTCTCGAGCTTCCGCGGGTCGACCATCGTCGCCTGGAGGACCTGGTCCGCCCATTCCTGCTCGTCGACGCCGTACACCTTCGCGAGGGTCGGGTACGGCCGTCCCAGCTCCAGCCGGGCGCCGCGAACGCCGGCCTTCCGCGCCGCCTCATACCAGCCGTTGTTGAACCCGAACAGGCGCCCCCGACGGGCCGCCGGCAGCGCGTTGAGCCGGACCCGGTCGCCGGGTCCCCACATGTGGAGGTAGACGTCGGTCTTCCCGAGGGCGGCCCACTCGTGGGCGGCCGCCTTGCCGAGGATCTTGTCCTCGTGGGCGTCGACCGAGTCCCAGTACGACTCCTCATCCTCGTACGGCACGAGCGGGTTCGCGCCGAGGCGCCGCGTCTCGCGGGCGAACGCGGTCGCCCACGGCAACGTGTGGGTCCACGCCTCGATGATCACCCGTTCGCCGGGGCGGACCTGGAGATTGTTCTTGAGGACGGATCGGGCGACACGGGCGCGCTCCGCCGGGGAGAGGGAATCGCTCGCCATCGAGGGGCGCGAAATCCGTCGCCCCTATGTATAGCTCCCCGACCGGGGCGCCTCGGATTCGCCCCGGCCCGACGCCGCGAACCTCGCGGACGGTTCGGCGGGGTACCTCGGGAGAGGCTTCATCGCCTCGGCGCCAGTTCGCGACCCAGGGCATGACCTCGGAACCCTCGACCGTGCCGGCGCTCGAACGGGTCGCGGACGCGGCCGCGGTCGACGCGCTGAGGCTCGGCCATCTCTCGGAGCACTTCGACCCGTTCCTGCGACCGTTCGCCCTCGACACGTTCCGCACCGGAGGCGAGGTGTGGGTGTCGCGCTCGGGGAACGACGTGGATGGCCTCTTCCTGTACCTCGAGTCGGAGGGATTCGGGTCGATCTTCACCCTCGACCGGGCCGTGGCCGAGGCGTTCTCGACCTTCCACGTCGGCCGCTCGATCTACACCGACTTTCCGTTCGGTGCCGCTCCCGAGACGTTCGGGATCTACGCCGTCGAACTCGGCCCGATTCCGCCGACCCACCGGTTCCGACATTCGGTCCGGTTGGCTCGGGACGCCGACCGAGACGCGGTCCTCCGATTGATGCGGGACGTGCACGGCGGGGTCGACGACCGGTGGTTCCGCTCGATGGTCCGGAACGACGAGGTCGGGTTCGTCGTGGATGGGCCGGCCGAGATCGCGGGCGTGGCGTGGGTCTCCGTCGCCGGGTCGACCGGTCGACTCCACTCGATCTCGGTCCGGCCCCGGTACCGCCGCACGGGGGTCGGGACCGACCTGTGGCACGCGCGCGCCATCTGGGCCGAACGCGCGGGGGCTCGTCGGCTGCTCACGGAGATCTCCGACCAGAACCCGGGATCGCGGGCGCTGTCGGAGGCGGCGGGGATGCGCCGGGTCGGAGAGCTCTACCGCTGCGTCCGGGCCTGAATCGGCGCGCCGGTCACGTTCGGGGCGCCCCGCACTTGGGGCACACGGTGGCGGTCGAGTCCATGAGGGTCCCGCAGTACCGGCAGGGGACTTTCACGGTCTCCCGGACGATGATCTGCTGGACGGGCGGCTCCGCGCCCGGACTGAGGTTGAGCGG
>DASYOF010000168.1:0-5780 GCA_036007995.1 Thermoplasmata archaeon | reverse complement strand
TCACGCCCAAGTCCCCGATCTCCACCCAATCGCTCTCCGAGGCGGAGGCGATCGTCCGGCGCCACACCGATTGCCTCGTCGTCGGCATCGCTCGGGCGGATGCGAACGGAGAGTTCTCGACGACCCTCAACCCGCCCACCTCGACGACGTTCCGGCCCGGCGACGCGATCCTCGTCCTGGGCTCGAACGAGAATATCCGCCGCTTCCACAAGTGGTTCGGCGAGGACCAGGGCCGGTAGATCGGCCCGCCGGCCCCCCGTCCGATATCCGCCGTACGCCCGGGCGGGTCCGATCGGTACCCCGGGCGGTGGTCCGTCGGGCAGCCGGGGGTTTATGAGACGGGTAGGCGCGTGGCGTTCAGCGACCACGCGCGATGTTCGACCTGGTCCCGTTCCTCATTCTCATCGTCCTCGCGGTCCTGGTCGTCGTCGTCGCCGGGCGGCTCCGCTTCCCGTACACGATCGCCCTCGTCGGACTCGGCTTTCTGATCGGTCTCGCCGTTGTCCGGTTCGGCTACTCGACCCTCCCCCCGAGCATCGCCGCCCTGCTGACGCCCCCGTTCTTCTTCGACATCCTCCTTCCCCCGATCGTCTTCGAGGCGGCGATCCACATCGACTACCGTCTCCTCCGGGGTCGCCTCGGGATCGTCCTGTTCCTCGTCGTCGGGGGCGTGCTGTTCACGACCTTGTTCACCGGCGTGCTCGTCGCGTACCTGTTCGCGATCCCGCTCCTGGCCGCGCTCCTCCTCGCCTCCATTCTCTCCCCGACCGACCCGGTAGCGGTCATCGACCTGTTCCGCCGGCTCGACGTCCCCGCGGAGCTCTCGACGATCGTCGAGAGCGAGTCGCTCCTCAACGACGCGGTCGGGATCATCGTGTTCCTGGTCGTGCTCCAGCTCATCGTCAGCGGCACGGCGAGCCCGGGCCTCGCCACGATCGACTTCCTGAAGCTGTCGCTGATCGGCGTCGGGGTCGGGGCCCTGGTTGCAGGAGGGGTCTACTTCCTGTCGAACCAGCTCGAGGACGCCACGGCGGAGACGGCGCTCTCCGTGGTCGCCGCGTACGGCTCGTACCTGCTCGCCGTCGGCCTCGGCGGCTCGGGGATCGTCGCCGCCGCGATCGCCGGGATCGCGATCGGGAACTTCGCGGTCCCGCGCGCGCTCCGGCCGGCGGCCCGGCAGTCGCTCGCGACGTTCTGGAAGGTGATCGTGTACATGGCGAACTCGGTGATCTTCCTCACGATGGGGCTCCTGTTCGCCCTCGCGAACCTGGGCAGCTACCTCGTGCTCATCGCGGTCGTCTTCGGGGTGATCCTCGCCGGGCGCGCGATCTTCACCTACGCCCACCGGCCGATCGCGCGGGCGATCGGGGGGAGCTCGGCGGTGCTTCCCACCTCGTGGTACAACGTCGTCGCGCTCGCGGGGATCCGCGGCGCGATCCCGATCGTCCTCGCCCTGTCCCTGCTGACGGTCTCCACGCCGCTCGCCAAGTCCACGGTCGACACGATCGTCGCCGTCACGCTCGGGGTCGCGTTCGTCTCCATCGTGTTCGGGAACGTCACGTCGGAGTGGTACGCCCGGCGGGAGTTCGGCGAACGAGCGCCGCGCGCCGACGGCTCGGAATCGCTCCCGTAGGCCGAGCGTCCTCCGGCGTCGCACCGGCGATCGGTCAGTCGCCGGTGACGTCGAGCAGGAACTCCCGGATGGCGTTCAGGAACAGTCGGGGCTGCTCGAGGTGCGCCAGATGGCTGCTCTGCGGGAGCACCCGCAAGTGGGCCGGGACGATCCGGTCGGCCATCTCTCGGGAGGGCTCGAGGAGCGAGTCGTACCGCCCGACCAGGACCAGCGTCGGGACCTCGATCTTCGAGTAGTACTTGCGGCCGTCCCAGCGGGCGAGCGTGCCATCGACGAGGAACTCGTCGCCGGTCCGGGTCATCATCGCCCGGTACACCTTCTTGCTGACCTTGGAGGCCTTCAGGTCCTTCGGGAGCGAGCTCAGGAACCGGGAGGAGAACGGCTGCGCGATCGCTTCCGTGAGCTCCTTGTACTCCTCCGTGTCGAACGCCTTCGCCTTGGTGAGCTTGGCCAGCGTTCGCCGCTGGGTCGGGCTCGCCGCGCCCAGCATCAGCCGGTTCGCCTGCCGGATCTCCTCGGCGCTCCCGGCGGTCGCGCACAGGAGCAAGGAGACGAGCTTCGACTGGTACCGGTGGGCGTACTCGAGCGCGGCGAACCCACCGGCCGAGAACCCGAGGAGGTGGAGTTCGTCGATGTCGAGCGCGCGCCGGAGCGCCTCGACGTCCTGCGCCTGGTTTTGGACCGTGTAGTCGTCGCTCTGCCTCGGTCCCCAGCTCCCGCCGACCCCGCGGGGGTTGAACAGGATGACCCGAAGGTGGCTCGTCGCGAGGCCGAGGAGCGGCCGCAGGTAGTGGTAGGTGTACCCCGGGCCGCCCGGATGGACGAGGAGGGTCGCCGGCCCGTGGCCCCGAGAAACGTATTCGAAGGACCGCCGACCTGCGGTCGTCACGTGCCGCAGGCGGGGCATTGCCCCGGGGCATCGACCTCAGAGGATAAATGTCGCGGACGCGCGCCGAGCGGCCGGGAACGGCTCCGGTCGACGGAGGAACCGCGCCGGTGCCTACTTGGGCGTCACGCCCAGGTGGCGCATCAACCGGCGGTATTCGGACGCTGGGACCCACGTGACGCGGAGGTATTCCCGCAGGTAGGAGTCCGGAACCCCGAGACGGCGGGCCTCGGCGACGGAGAACGCGTACGCCTCGACCTCCGTGGGCCGGTCGACGTACGGCACCTTGCGGCCGAGCCACAGCTCGCGACCCTGGCGGCGTTGCAGGATGTGCAGGAACTCGTGGATGACGTCGAGGTACAGGTCCATGGACGGACTGTTCGTGAGGTGGGAGCGTCCTACCACGATCACGTCGTCCTCGCTCTCGACCATTCGGAACCCGGCGGACCGGACCTCGGGCGGGGTCCTCCGGGGGGCCACGTACATCCACCCCGGGCCGTCGAAGATGTGCGCCGCGGTCCCCTCGGCAATCTTCCGGATCCGTTCGTCGTCCCCGGGGTACTTCCGGAACGGGACGGTCCGTTCGAGTCCCTTGAACACTTTGAGCAGCGGGTATTGCCCGGGCGCGATATCGCGAGCGGGGCGGAAGATGGCCGGCGCCGGATAGTCTTCCGGGCCCTCGCGCGGCGGTATGTCCGGCAGCACCGGCGGGGGGCGGCGGGCGCGGGTCGTGCTCATCGGACCCCCATCGGCATGGATCGGTGGGCCCCTCGGTTCCGGAGTAGATGACGGTTGGGACCGGGCACGGAAATCGGGATCCGGGGGGATGCGGGCACCGGGATTTGAACCCGAGTTATAGGCTTGGCAAGCCTATGTGATAACCAAACTACACTATACCCGCAGCCGCCGGACCCGTCACCGTCCCCGAGGATTTCGGGGACGGGAGAAGCCGAGCGCCCTGCCGATAAAAGCGATGCGGCCGTTTCGGGGGCCGCGGGGTCGCGTCCGCTCACGTTAATCGCCCGCCGGTCGCTCCCGTCGCTCGGTCCGCTGTCTCGGCACGGGCCGAAAGGTTGGTCGTGACCGTCGAGGGGACGCTTCGCGAGGGCGAGGTCGTCGTCCTCCGGGGCCCCGGCGGCTCCTCCATCCTCTTGCCGCTTCGCGCGGGGCCGAGCGAGGTTCCGGGCCGCGGAGTCGTCGACCTCTCCAACAAGGTCGGGTCACCGCCCGGGACCAGTTTCGAGTGGGCGGGCGCCCGGTTCCAGATCGACCGACCGACGCTCGCCGACCTCCTCGGCCAATTGAAGCGGCGCGCGCAGATCGTCACGCCGAAGGACGCGATGTATCTCCTCTACTTGGCCGGGGTCGGACCCGGCGGCCGGGTCGCCGAGGCGGGGAGCGGGAGCGGCGCCCTCACCACCGTGCTCGCCTACGTGGTCGGAACGGAAGGGAACGTCGATTCGTTCGACCGGCGGGACGACTTCCTCGACGTCGCCCGACGGAACGTCGAAGCGGCGGGATTCGGGAAGCGGGTCCGGTTCGCCCGGCGCGACGTGGCCGCCGACGGGTTTCCGGACGGCGTTTACGACTCGGTGGTCCTCGACCTCCCCGAGCCCTGGGCGGTGGTCCCCAAGCTCGCTCCGGTCCTCCGGGGCGGCGGCCGCGTCGCCACCTATACCCCGACGTACAACCAGCTCGAGCGGACGGTGCGGGCGCTCCGGGAGGCCGGGTACGAGGATGTCCGGAGCGTCGAGCTGATCGAGCGCGAGCTCCACGTCGGCGAGGGAGGCACCCGTCCGGCGTTCGACATGCTCGGCCACACCGGGTTCCTCACGGGCGCCCGCCGGGGGACCTAGCGTGGTCGAACTCGCGCTGACGCTCGGCGCGGTCGCCGGCGTCGCCCTCTCCGCCGGGTACGTCTACGTGGAGGTCGGCCGGTATGCCGCCCCCCAGGTCCCCGAGAGCCGGTTCGACGAACGCAAGGAGATGTTCGCCTACACGGCCGGCCTGTTCGTCGGGATCCCGCTCGCGGTCGCGTTCCTGTTCTTCCTATCGGCCGGAAATCTGCTGGCGGCGGGAATCGACCTCGCCGCCCTGATCGGCGGGACGGAGCTGGCCCAGTGGGCGCTGCTGAAGTCCGTCTTCTTCGGGTCGGACGGGAGCGGGGCGTTCTACGCGCTCGGGTTCCGGGCGGGGATCGGCGGGATCATCACCCTCGCCATCGTCGCCCAAGCGCTCGGGTCGCCGACGCTCACGAGCACGTCCCTCGGGGTGGCGCTCCTCCAGTCGGTGGCGGTCGTCGCGCTCGAGATCGTCGGAGCGCTCCTCTCGCTCCGGACCTCGCGGCCGCAAGGGGCTCCCCGCGGAGGTCCCGGCCCCGGTGCCCTCGTCGGGGGCGCGGGCTTCTTCCTCCTCGCGCTCGGTCCGGCGTTCGGGCCGCCCGGGGCGGCCGCGGCCGCCCTGGCCATCGCCGTGGCGGCGGTGCTGATGTACCGGCGCCTCGCCCGGCCGATCCTCGACCGGATCCGTCCGCCGAGTTCGGTGATCCGGGCGGCCGAGGAGGAACGCGAGGCGGACGACCGCCCGTCCGGGTTCGGGCGGACCGACCGGTAGGGGCGGCGCTCGGGCCCGGACCGCGGCGCTCCGGCGGTCCTACGGGATTCCGAAGCTCAGAGTCCCGGGGGCAACCCGAGCCCGAGGGTGAGGAACGACGACTGGAAGTACAGCAGGAGCAGCAGCGCCATCGAGAGGATGAACAGCAGCCCGTTCGCCCGGCGGTCGGCCAGGACGAAGTTGACCTCGTCGGGGCGGGGGTTCTCCGGCATCCGGAGGCCCCAGTGCAGCCGGATCGCCGCGCCAGCGCCGAGGGCGCCGAGGCCGAGGACCCAGAGGATCTTCCCCGCCAGGACCGCGTTGAGCGCCTGGGCGGCGAAGCCGGAACAGCTGGAGGGGGTGGTGACGCAGCCGCCGCCGGGGCTCGCGAACGAGACCACGATGAGGGTCCCCAGGAACAGCAGGAGGAATCCGACCGCCCGCGCCCAGAACCCGAGGAGCGGCCACGGGTCGATCATCATCCGCCGCTGGGGAACGCCCATGGGCGTCCACATCGGGGGGGGAGGAGGCGCGTTCGGAGGTTGGGAGAGCGGGGGCGGAGGGCCCGACATGCCGACAACTTCTCGGGGCCGGGGGGATAATCCTTCCGTTTCAGGTGTCGGGGGGGACTCGGGCCCGATTCCGGCGACGCGACGGGAGCGTCCGGCG
>DASYOF010000167.1:0-8066 GCA_036007995.1 Thermoplasmata archaeon | reverse complement strand
TCGGCCTCGGGTTCGCCCGGATCCAGTTCACGGCCGACCTCCTCCCCCACGACATCACGGGCGGCGAAGTGTTCGACACGGAGCAGCGCACGTTCGAGTTCCGACCCGGTCCCGTGTTCACCAACATCCTTCTCGCCGACGAGATCAACCGCGCGCCGCCGAAGGTCCAGTCGGCGCTGCTCGAGGCGATGCAGGAGTACCAGGTGACGAGCGAGCGGACGACCCACCCGCTCGAGCGTCCGTTCCTCGTCCTCGCGACCCAGAATCCCCTCGAGCTCGAGGGGACGTACCCGCTCCCGGAGGCCCAGGTCGACCGGTTCCTGATGCGGCTCGCGGTCGGCTACCCGACCGTCGAGGAGGAGCGGATGATCCTCGCCCGGCGACGCGCGCGCAAGACCGACGACGTCGACGTGCCCTCGGTGCTGAAGCCCGGCGAGTTCCGCGACGTCCAGCGGGCCGCGGAGGACGTCACGGTCGACCCGGGGGTCGAGGCGTACGCGGTCGACCTCGTCGGGGCGACGCGCGGCGACGCCCGGGCCGAGGTGGGCGCCTCGCCCCGGGGCTCCCTCGCCCTCCTGAAATTGTCGAGGGCGCGGGCGCTCGTCGAGGGGCGCGACTACGTCGTTCCGGACGATGTGAAGGCGCTCGCCGTCCCCGCGCTCGCCCACCGGATCGTGATCAAACCGGAACCGTGGATCCGCGGCGTGCGCGGATCCGCGCTCGTCGAATCGGCGCTCGCGCGCGTGCCGGTTCCGAAGCTCCGGTAGTCCCCCGGGGGCGCCGGCGAGCCGAGCGACCGCGACGGCCCCCGGAGGCCGTGCCGGGGAATCTCCTTCGGATCCCGTCATCGGCTCGAACGACCGACAGCGAGCCCCGGTCCGAGACGGACGGTGTCCGCCGTCGCCCCCACCGACGCCACGAGGAAGGGGTGCGAAACGCTGGTTCGCATTGTTAATGAGCCCCGACACCGTCCGTCGCCAAATGTCGGCGGAGACGGCGCGGTCCGCCAGGTCGCTTCCCCTCTGGCTGGCGATTCTGATCCCCGTGGTGGCGCTCGTGATTCTCCTGCCGATGGCGTTCGGGGCAGGACTTGCGCTGCATTCGACTTGTGCGCTCACCCCGATCGGGACCGAGTCGATCTGGACGCCCGGGGTCGTCGTGAACTCCCCCCCGAACGGGTCGGCCCTGGGATGGGCCAACGGGAGTACGGTGGGAGGGGATTCCACCTCGCCGGTGCTCCGGAACGGCTCGGCGGGGGTCGTGGAGGTCGAGATGAATTGGACCGTGTACCGAACGGGGATGACGTGGGTCGCCGGTCCGGGACTCCGGGACCAGTGCACCCGCCCGTACTGGGCCACCGCGACCGCGACGAAGGGGTTCGGGGCCATCGACTGGTGCGTCCTGCAGGGCCCCGACAGCGTCTCGGACGTCGGACTCTCCCCCGATGCCCCCGTCGCGGGGTGCCCGTTCCTCGGCACGGATCAGGCCGCGGCGTTCAACGACTCGTTCACGCTCGCGTGCGGCAATCGTTCGGCGTACGCCGGGGGGTGCGGCGCGCGCACCGTCGATGAGGCGGGGTCCGTGCACGCTTCCTTTCGTACCTCGGTGACCGGATTCCCCGTGGAGATCCCGATCCCGGGCCAGACGACCGGGCCGTGGCTGGGCGTGGCCGATCCGATGAATCAGACGGCGATCGCCTCGATCTCGGGCCTCGGGTGCTGGGCGTACGAGCCGACCGGGGTTCCGGCGGGGCTTTCGACCGGCCTCCTGACGTGGGGCCCGTACGGAACCCTCACGAGCGTAGGGCCGAATCCGGTCTGCACGTTCGGATGAACCAATCCCCCCGGGGTCGCCGCCCGGGCCGGTCTCTCCGACGATGGGTCCGATCGGCGCGCGCCGGGAGTCGGGAAGTCGGCCTCGTCCGCCATCAAGAAGTATTCCCTGTCGAAGATCGCGCGGCCGGTATCGCTCAATTCTCGTTCAGGGGACGGTTAACCCTCGCCTTCGGGTCGTTCGCTGGTCCGCAAGGAAGGTCAAAATGTCGATCAAGGTACGGGGAAAGGCTTTGGAGACGAAGGTCGCGCGCGGGTCGAAGACGGTCGGCCGCGATGTGAAGAAGGGAATGGTTCGCGCCGGCTCGATGGTCAAGCGTGGTGCGAAGACCGTCGGCGGGGACGTCGAACGAGCCGGCAAGAGGGCGGGGAGCGCCACGAAGCGCGGCCTGGTCCGCGCCGGCAACCGGGTGCGTCCGTCCCACCGCGCGAAGGCTCGCGCGGCGTAGGCCGACCCCGCCGGTGGGCCGACGCCGCGGTCCGAACGGACCCGCGTGGGCTCCGCCCCCCCCAACCCATCTCCGGGTCGCTCTCGTCGTAGGGCGGGACGCGGCTCCGGTCGATCGAATCCGTGCGCCCGCGCTCGGGCGGGAGGAACCGTTTTCCGCCCTGTCCTCCGTCCCGACCATCGATGCCCGACTCGTCGCTCCCCCTCGTCGTCATCGCCGATCCGATCGATGCGGCCGCGGTCGAGGTGCTTCGGGCGGGACCGTGCCGGGTCGTCGACGCGACCGCGGGCCCGGAGGCGCTCGAGCACGCCCTGCCGGAGGCGTGGGGCCTGATCGTTCGAAGCCGGACGAAGGTCAACGCCACCCTGCTCGGGAACGCTCCTCACCTCGCGTTCGTGGCGCGGGCCGGTGTCGGCGTCGATAACGTGGACCTGGCGGCGGCCACCGCTCGTGGCGTGCGGGTCGCCAACGCGCCGACAGCCGCCACGGCCGCGGTCGCCGAGCTCACCGTGGCGTTCCTCCTCCTCCTCGCTCGAGGGCTGTACCCCCGGATCGTCGACACGAAATCGGGCGGCTGGAAGCGCGGCGAGAACGGGGGCGAGCTGCGCGGGAAGACCGTCGGGTTCGTGGGGTACGGACGGATCGCGCGCGAGGCGGCCAAGCGGCTTCGGCCGTTCGACGTCACGACGGTCGCCTACGACCCGTTCGTGACCAACCCGGGCGATGGGACCACGATGGCCCCGCTCGAGACCGTCCTAACCCAGAGCGATTTCGTGAGCCTCCATGCCGCCCTCACCCCGGAGAATCGTCATCTGATCGATGCGGCGAAGATCGGCCGGATGAAGCGTGGGGCGTTCCTCATCAACGTCGCGCGCGGCCCTCTGGTCGACGAATCGGCCCTCTTGGCCGGTCTCGAGTCCGGGCAGCTCGCCGGGGCGGCGCTCGACGTCTTTGAGGTCGAGCCGCCGGCCGGCCCGAAACTCGTGGGTCACCCGAAAGTTCTGGCGACCCCGCACCTGGGCGCCTCCACCCACGAAGGGCAGAGTCTCGCCGGTCGCCAGGTCGTTGAGGAGACGCTCCGCGCGCTGCGGGGCGAGCCGTTACAAGCCCTCGTGAATCCGGACGCCGCGCGAGGGACGCCATGACGTTCGACCCCGAGACCGCGACGTTCCTGATCGCCGGGCCGGTCCGGATTCATCCCCGGGTGCTCCGGGCGATGAGCATGTCCTCGCTCAACCACCGGGGCGACTACTTCCACAGCGTCGTCGCCGAGATCCGCGAGCTCCTGCCCGTCCTCTTCGGGGCGAAGGGTCACCAGGTGATCCTGACGGGGAGCGGGACCGCCGGGCTCGAGGCGGTGTACTCCGGGCTGATCCGCAAGGGCGCGCGGACGCTCGTCCTCACGAACGGCAACTTCGGCGAGCGGACCGACCAGATCGTGCGCCGCTACGGCGACACGGTCACCACCCTCGCGGCGCCGTGGGGGCAGCACATCCCCATCGACGCAGCGGTCGCCGAGCTCGAGAAGGGCGATGTGCGCGCCGTCTGCGCGGTCCTCAACGAGACGAGCGTCGGCCTGCAGAACGACCTCGGCCGGCTCGTGCCGCACATCCGGAAATCCGGGGCGCTGTTCCTCGTCGACGGCATCTCCGCGGTCGCGGGGATCCCCTGCCCGATCGAGGCGTGGGGGATCGACGCGCTCGTGGCCGGCAGCCAGAAGGGCCTCGCCGCCCCGGCGGGTCTCGCGATGGTCCACCTGTCGGAGCGCGCCCGCTCCGAATTGAAGCCCGGCTCGTTCTATCTCGACCTCGCGGAGCACGTGAAGTCGATCGCCCAGAACGATACCCCGTGGACCCCGGCGGTCCCGCTGTTCCTCGCCCTCCGGGAGGCGCTCGTCCTCCTAAAGGAGGAGACCCTCGAGGGCCGCCTCGCGCGGACCCACCGCCTCGCCGAGGCGACCCGGGCCGCCTGCGACGCCCTCGGGCTCGAGCTGTTCCCCGACCGCCAGTACGCGTCCGACACCGTCACCGCGATCCGGAACCCGGCCGGCCTCGAGGACAAAGACGTCCGCAAGGCGCTCCTCGACCGGTACAACGTCGCGGTCCAGGGCGGCCAGGGGTCGCTGAAGGGGAAGATCTTCCGGATCGGCCACATGGGGATCGCGGACTGGCCGGACCTTTTGGTGACGTTCGCCGCGCTCGAGCGGATCCTCGCGAAGGCCGGCAAGCTCAGCGTCCCGGGCGCGGCGCTCACCGCGCTCGGCGAGCGAATGCCGTAGGGCGCGCCGGCCGCTACGCCGCCGCGAGCCGGGTGAACAGCTCGATCAGGTTCCCATCCGGGTCGCGGAAGTGGATCGTCCGCAGGCCCCACGCCGGCCGGTCCGTCGGGCCGGAGAGGATCTCGACCCCGAGCCGGACCAGATGGGCGTGGGCCGCGTCGACGTTCGTCACCTCGAACACGAGGGAGATCCGGTTGTCCGGGCGCGGGGTCGCGACCGGAGGGCCGAGCTCCTTGTCCATCTCGCTGCGGCTGAACAGCCCGACGAAGTGGGTCTTGTCGCCGACCTCCCCGTACGGGGGCGAGCCGTCGCCGAACACGGGCGTTAGGCCGAGCGTGCCGGTGTAGAACGCCCACGACCGCGCAAAATCGCGGACGAGGATCCGGGGATTGTTCAGTTCGATCGACGTCGGGGAGAATTGGGGGGCGGCGGCCATGACTCACGGAGTCCGCCGGGGGTTAAGGCTCGGTCCGGCACTAGATATCCAGGATCACCCGGGCGCTGGGCGGCCGTGTCTCGACCTTCAATTCGTGGAGGGTGACCGCCTTCACCTCCTTGCGCCGAACGTGCCGCGCCGGGTCCCACGGTTCGCCGTAGGCGTCCCCCGTCGCCGCCGGGGCGTTCCCGAGAGACACGCGGGCGGCGACCCGGCGAGCGACGAACCGCTCGGTGTCCTCCATCGTGATCAGCTCGGAGAGGAACGCGACGAGGAGCCCGTTCACGTCCGGCCCGGTCGCTCGGACGTGGCGGACCTCCGTCGGGACGACCGCCCGCAGATCGGTCATCACCGCGAACATCGCCGTCCCGAGAGCGCCGAACAGGCCGTCGAGGGTCGAGGACCGGCCCCAGACCCCGGTGTCGGCGGTCGTCGGGAAGCTCCCCCACCGCGTACCCGACGGGAACGGCGGGAGTTCCATCGGCTCCGGACCGGGACGAACCGCTTAAGCGATGCGCGCCCGTGGGCGCGCGTCCGATGCGGGCGAGCCTGATCGTGCCGACGCTGAACGAGGCGTCGTCGGTCGGGCACGTCCTCGAGACGTTCCGGTCCGCCGCCGAGGCCGCCAACGCGACCCTGTTCCCGAAGGACCCGCTCGACTGGGAGATGATCGTCGTCGACGGGTCGTCGACCGACGGCACCGCCGACGCGGCCCGGAAGGCGGGCGCCCGGGTGATCGACGAACCCCGCCCCGGCTACGGCCGCGCCTATCGGACTGGGTTCGCGGCCGCCCAGGGCGTGGTCCTCGCGACCGCCGACGGCGACGCCACCTACCCGGTCGAGGAGATCCCCCGGTTCGTCCGGAAGCTGCTGGACGAGAACCTCGACTTCCTGAGCGGCGACCGGCTGACCCTCCTCGACACGAAGGCGATGACCCGGGAGCACCGCGTGGGGAACTGGGCGCTCAACTTCGTCCTCCGGATCGCCTACCACGGGTGCCTGCGGCCGGCGGGTGGCTCCCTCTCCGACAGCCAGAGCGGGATGTGGGTGTTCCGCCGGTCGGTGCTCGACCGGGTCCACCTCACGCAGGACGGGATGCCGCTCTCCGAGGAACTGAAGATCGAGGTGCTGCTCGAGGGGCTCAAGTTCCGCGAGGTCCCGATCCGCTACGCCGAGCGCTGGGGGGCCCCGAAGCTGTCCAGCTGGCGGGACGGACGTCGCAACCTCGAATTCCTGATCCGGAAACGGCTCTCGATGGGGCCGGGACGGCCGCCGAAGCAGCCCTGACGGAACGGGGCCCCGGTCGGGCGCACTACTGGGTCTTGCCCGAACGCTCGCGGGACTTGGGGCGGAGCCCGTGGTAGCCGCACTTGCGGCACTGGACGGCCTTCGGAGGGTTCCGGGCCGAGCAGTTCATGCAAATGCGCTTGTCGAGCAGCCGATGAACGGCTTCCGGGAACGGCATACGGAGCGCCGCGGGACGCGCGGTTCGGTATAAAACGTCAGGGACGTCGGCGCGGCGCCCGGGTTATGGAGCCGGCCCGCTTCGACACTCGGATGGTCACGGAGGCGGAGGGGACGGCCGCCGTGCGGCTCGCCCGCGAGGCGATCTCGCGGGGCCTCGAAAACCCCGAGCAGCGCGACGCCGCGGCGGGGTTCCGAGGGCGCGACCTCCCCCCTCTGTTCGACCAGCCCCGCGGAGTGTTCGTCACGCTCCGGCGCCACCCCTCGAAGGTGCTGCGAGGATGCATCGGGTTCCCGAGCCCGGTCTACCCGTTGCGGGTCGCCATTCCCCGCGCCGCGTTCGCCGCGGCGGTCGACGACCCCCGGTTTCCCCCCGTCGGCCTCGTCGAGCTCGGCCGTTTGACGATCGAGCTCTCCGTCCTCACGGTCCCCGAACCCATCGTCGCCGACCCCCGCCGCGACCTGGTCCTCCAGGTCGTCCCCGGTCGCGACGGTCTGATCGTCGAGCGCGCCGGCCAGAGCGGTCTCCTCCTGCCCCAGGTCGCCGTCGAGTTCGGATGGGGACCGGTCGAGTTCCTGGCCGAGACGTGCGAGAAGGCCGGGCTGCCACCGGACGCCTGGTTGCGGCCGGGCACGACCGTGCGGAGGTTCTCGGCGGAGCTGTTCGAGGAAACCGAGCCCAACGGACCGGTCCGCCCGGTTCCGCTATCCCCCCACACTTGAGCTCATCCGCTCGCGACCGATCCCCAGCGCGCCGATCGGAGGTCTCCGACGGGCGAGAGCGCGCCGGCCGGCGCGGGTCGGCCCCCGGTGCGACTTCGCGGAAACGCGGGTTTCAAATGGGGGGAGTACGCAAGTACGACGCAAGTCCGTGCAGAACCGTCCCGGCGCAAGCCGGCGACGGGGCGCGCTTGCTCGCCACTACGAGGTGTGGATACTCGTAGCCGTGGGGCTCGCCACGGCCGTCCCGGTCGGGATGGTCGGGGCCGCTCCGACCTCGGGCCACGCGCCCTCCGCCGCCGCATCGTCCCATCTCCTACCGGCGACGTCCTCCGCCGCCCGGCCCCCGACCGCCGGCCCTTCGATGCGGTTCCACCCGACGCCGGGGATGGCGCACGAGGTGCCCGGCATCGGCGCCGCGACTCGGGTGCCGCTCCCCGCCTCGATCCTCGACCGGGTGCGCTCGGCCGTCCCACTCCGCGGGCTCGCGCGCGGCGCGGACCTCGCCCTCGGGCGCGGGCAGGCGGCGTGGATCGACACGAACCTCTCCCTCGGGAACATCACCCTCACCGGTAACGCGACCTTGGTGGTCGGGAACGCCTCGCATCCGATCACCCTCACGATCTCGGGGAACGTGGCGTTGTACAACCGCTCGGTGTTGTTCCTCAACCGGTCCAACCTCGTCGCGAACGAGAGCTACGACAACGAGTTCACGCTCTACGCGTGGAACGACTCGCGGTTCCTCGTCGTCGGGGCGAACGTGACGGCGAACGGCCACCAGTGGATCGCCGGGTTCTTCGACAACACGAACCTCACGGTGATCGGGAGCTACTACTGCTACCCGGACTCGTGGTTCCCGCTCACGATCGCGAACAACGCCTCGGCGT
>DASYOF010000166.1:0-2465 GCA_036007995.1 Thermoplasmata archaeon | reverse complement strand
CGTGACGGTGCCCGCGTAGCTGACGCCCTGCGTCTGCGGGAACGTGTAGCCGCCCGGAGCGGAGCCCGTGAAGGCGCCGTGGCCGCCCGCGTTCGCTTCGTAGATCGTCAGCAGGGTGTCGGACGCGATGCTGACCAGCCCGTGGGTGTTCGCCGACGCGACGATGACATCGACCGCGTCGTAGGCGACCGTCGTGATGACGGGGGCCGGGCTCTGCGCGCATCCGTAGCCACCGGCCGAGACCGGCTGCTGGAGCTGAGCGACCGTCTCCAGAGCAGAGGCCTCACCGATGTCAACGTTCTTCGCACAGACCGACAGCATGCCGGGGCCGGAACCGCCCTGGTTCAGGCTGACGGCGATGTCCGTGTTGTTCTGCTGGAACTGGGTTACCGCCAGTTGCGAGAACGGGTACACGGAGGTGCTGCCACCGATCGTGATCGTCGTTTGCGCCGAGGGCGAGCCGACGCCGCTCGTGACGCCGCCTTGCCAAGCAACCAGCCAGAGGTACAGCGCCGCCGCGGCCGCGACCGCGATCAGGATCAGAATCAGCGTCGCCACGACGGGCGAAACTGCCTTCCGCTCCTTCTGGATGCGCCGGTACCCTCGCCGGTTTCTCATTCGTCTCTCTCCTTTCTCTCCCATTCGTTCTTTCCTTCCCCTTCGGTTTCGTGCGAGTCGTGAGCCCCGCTCGTCGAAGCCCGCTCCCCGCGGCCGAACCATCGGGTCCCCGGTTCTTAGTCGTCCTCGATTGAGATGCCGTAAGACCTCGGCTCCGACGAAGTTCGCCGTGTGGGACCGGGGGGCGAACGGGGAGCAAGTAGGGTACCGGAAACTACGGAATCTCCGGACGCATCGTTCATCGTCGGGGTCCCGCTGGGTTCGCCGATGGCCAAGTCCTCCGCCGGTCCGGTCGCGATCACCGGGATGCGCGACCAGCTCCCCGCGGTCTTGCGACGGGGGATCCCGGCCGGGGCGAAGCCGAAGGACCGGAAGACGCTCCAAAAGGAGGGGCTCGAGCTCGAGCGCACGCTCCTCCGACGGCACTCGGTGCCGGAGAAAGTTCTCATCCAGGCGGAGCTCGGGTACATGCGCCGGCAGCTCCTCGGCGACCGCCGCCTGGTCAACGTCACGTACGGGGTGAACCCGCCGTACGCGTTCGTCCACATTTCCTTCGACGAGAAAATGGGCGAATTCGACTACACCGTGCTCGAGCCGCAGCGTTCCCCGGCGGAGCTCAAGCAGATCGTCGAGATCCGCGCCCGGATGGAGGCCCAGATGGGCCAGGAGGAGGTCCCGGTGGCGAACGGCGTCGCCCTCTCCGACTCCCCGGAACTCAAGGCGTATCTCCAAAAGAAGTTCGTGACCGTCCTCGACCTGTACAACATCGACGTCGCGCCGAAGCGCCAGCCGGTCCTGCTGTACTACCTGATCCGGGAGTTCCTCGGCCTCGGCCAAACCGACCCGATCCTGCGCGACCCGTTCTTGGAGGACATCAGCTGCCTGGGACCGCGCCTCCCGATGTACGTCTACCACCGCGTGTTCGGCTCGCTGAGGACGAACGTGGAGTACGACAACGACATCGAGCTCAACCGGTACGTGTTCCGGCTCGCCCAGGTCGCGGGCAAGCACATCTCGATCTATCAGCCGATCCTCGACGCCACGCTGCAGGACGGGAGCCGGATCAACCTGACGCTCGGCACGGAGGTGACCCGGAAGGGCTCGACGTTCAGCATTCGGAAGTTCTCCGCCGATCCGGTCTCGCCGATCGACCTGCTCCGCTTCGGCTCGGTGTCGGCGCAGGAGCTCGCCTACTTCTGGACCCTGGTGGACAACCACCGGTCGTTGCTGATCTCCGGAGGTACGGCCGCGGGGAAGACCACGTTCCTCAACGCGATCTCGATGTTCATCCGGCCCGAGGACAAGATCGTCTCGATCGAGGACACCCCCGAGATCCAGATCGACCACGAGAACTGGATCCAGTCGGTCGCCCGCACCGGCTACGGAACCAGCTCCGGCATGGGCGGCGCCTCCGGGGTTTCCGGCCTCTCGAACCGGGGAGCGACCCGCACCGCGGGCACGGTCACCCTCTTCGACCTGCTGGTCGCGGCGTTGCGGCAGCGCCCGGAGTACGTGATTGTCGGGGAGGTCCGAGGGTCCGAGTCGTTCACCCTGTTCCAAGCGATCTCCGTCGGCCACGCGTCGATGTCGACGATCCACGCGGGCTCGATCGCGGAGCTCCTCCACCGCGTGGAGAACGAGCCGATGAACATCCCCCGGGTCCTTTTCCAGGCGCTCGACTGCGTGGCGTTCCCCGCGCAGGTCGTGGTGAACAGCACCCGCGTCCGGCGGATCACCGGGGTGACCGAGATCCTCGACGTCGACGCGGCGACGAACGAGCTCCTGACGAACGAGGTGTTCCGATGGGAGCCCGCGAAGGACTCGTTCCAGTTCCTCGGACGGAGCTT
>DASYOF010000165.1:0-2365 GCA_036007995.1 Thermoplasmata archaeon | reverse complement strand
GCTCCTCCTCGCCGGCGCGAGCCTCGCCTGCTCCTACGTCCTGTACGCCGAGGCGTTCGGCGGTCACATGACCCGCGTCCCGCTCTGGGTTCTCGCCCTTTCGGTCGGCCTCATCGCCTCGGTCGGGGGCAGTGCGTCGCTGCTCGTCGGGGACTACTCCGGGGACGACTGGCGGGCGGAGGCGGAAGCGTCCGAACAGTACGTGGTCGTCGAGCGGTCCCAATGGCTGGCGATCCAAGACCTGCTGCACACGGCCACCCCGGCGGCGCTCCGCGGCGGCTCCCGGACGGTCGCGTCCGGAGTTCGCGAGGCGCCGGAGTGGGCCGAGCCTCTCCTCCCGAGCGCACCCATCGGCCGGCTCGGGCCCGGCCCGGTCGCCCCGGAAGGTCCACCGGCCCCGATGGGCATCACGCACGGGATCGAGTCGCTGGCCACGGAGGTCGAGCGCATGGTCGCCGACCTGGAGACCGCGGTCGATGCGTCGGCGGGGACTCCGTCCCCGGCGCCCAAGCCCCCCACGACCCCGGCGCCCGCCGCCGACCGCTCGCCCGGGGCGGAAGCGACCGGGCCGCAGCGGCCTTCCGGGCCATCGGCCGTCGCTCCGGCCCGGCCGGCCTCCTCGGCCTCGGAACCGAGCGCCCGCTCCCCAACGCGGCCGCCCCTCACCCGACCGCCGAACCGTCCGATCTCCCACGTTCCCGCCAAAAGCCGCCTCCCGCCGCCGACGCCACCGACGACCGACCTCGAGTCCGAGGCCGACGTCGCCGCGGAGCACCGCGCCCTCCTCGAGGAACTCGAGCACCGCGCGGCTCTCGCCCTCGGTTCGGGCGCCCTCCCGTCCCCGAGCGCGGCCGCGAGCGGCCCCCGGTTGGAGCGGTGCGTCGGATGCGACGCGAAGCTCGCCCCGTCGGAGCGCAGCAACGTCTGCCGGTCGTGCGGGTCGGCGATGTGCGCCTCCTGCCGAGACCGTTCCGCGAAGGAGGGGTTTGCGGGTCTGTGCGCGTTGTGTTCGATCCTGGAGCAATCGGCCGGCCGGGACGGTCGGGAACGCCGCTAACGGTCGACTAGAATCGGCGGCCGGTCGTGGGCCGGTCGAGCCATTCGGCGTCGGTAGCCTGGACCCCGCCCCAGACGTCCGACGCATCGAGCGGTCCCGTCCGTCCTTCCCGGCGCTGCAGGACCGTCGAGCGGGCGAGAACGGTCGCGCCGGTCCGGATCAGGTCGGCCGCCACGGCATCCTCGATCGGGCCGGCCGGGCCGGGTTCCGCCAGCGCCGCGTCGACGGCGTCGTCCCGCTCGATCAGATAGTGGAGGTACGCTCCGAGCATCCGAGTGCCGGTCGTCGTCAGCTCGGGCACCGCTTCGGGCGGTGGGTAGACCCCGAGCGGGAGCGGTTCGTCCCCCCGCTCGGAAAGCCGGAGCAGCAGCCAGCCGCCCGGGTGCGACGCGAATCCGACCGTGCCGTCGGAGGCCGAATGGGTCACCGGGAGCTCCCCGAGCTCCCCCTCGGGCCGGGGCGGGTCCTCCGGCGGGAAGTCCGTCGCCTCCGGCCAGGGGAGGTGGCGGTGGAGCGACTCCCGCATGTCCAGGAGCTCCAGGTCGCCGTCCCGACCCCGGAACCGCACCCGATGCCGGTCGAGTTCCCGTACGGTCCCGGACCGGCTCCATTCGCTCCGCGCCGCCGCGAGCTCGCCGTCGAGTCCGAGCGGCGGGGCGATCGTCGGGGGGCCATCGCTCCACCGGAGCAGTCCGGCCGGGTCGAGGCCGGGGCAGGAGAGCACGAGGGTCGCCTGGGGGCGGTCGGCGACGTGAACGGTCACGGGGAACATCGCGCACGGGGACGGGCGGGCGGCGTGCGCGCGGCACCGGGAGTCCGTGAGCAGGGAGCACGCTCCGCCGTTCCGCCGGCTCGCGACGAACGACCACCCACCGCGGGCCCCCTCGACCATCGGCAGTTCGGGCTCGATCTGGAGCAGTCGACGCCGTTCCTCGGCGGTGAGGGCCGGCTCGGCGTAGCAGCAGAGTCCGCACTCCGGGCGGCACCGGAACCGGAACCCTCCGAGAAGGGTCGTGTCCAACGTCGGAAGTGGAAGGGGGACCATTCGGGCTTACTTCCGACGGGCGGGCCGGGTCGTTGTCGAGGCGCTGGCGGCGGCCGGGGCGTCGCGGGGCGGCGCGTACGCGCACGAGCTGGAGGGGGCGGGACACTGGGTCGCCGACGACGGTTCGACGATCGCATTGAGGAAGAATCCGTAGTCGAACGGGGGCGGGAATTGGGACGAGCCGCCCAGGAACGCGGCGGTCGCGTCGAAGTACGCGCGGATCGGCGACTGGCAGTTCGGCCCGCACGGGTCGCACACCTCCG
>DASYOF010000164.1:0-3389 GCA_036007995.1 Thermoplasmata archaeon | reverse complement strand
GCGCTACCCGCTGATGCGGGTCGTCTCCGTCGAGTCCACGCTCAGGGGCGCGACCCGATCGGCGAGTACACGAGATCCACCGGCCCGACGTACCGCGCGGTCGGCCGGATCAGCCGAAGGTCCTGGTACTCCTCGAGGACGTGCGCGGTCCAGCCGGCGACGCGGCTCGCCGCGAACACCGGCGTGAACAGGTCCTTCGGGATCCCGAGCAGCGTGTACACCGACCCGGAGTAGAGGTCGACGTTCGGGTAGAGCCCCTTCTCCCGGTGGACGACCCCCTCGACGGCGCGGAGGAGCTCGTAGTACCGGAGGTTCCCCTTCGCTTCGCCGACGCGCTTCGACCATTCGCGGAGGATCGTCGCCCGCGGGTCCTCGACCTTGTAGACCCGATGGCCGAACCCCATGATCCGCTCGTGGCGCGCGAGCTTCCCCCGCACGACCTCCTCGGCCCGGTCCGGGGTCCCGATCTCCTCGAGCAGCTCCATCACCCGCTCGTTGGCGCCCCCGTGGAGCGGCCCCTTCAGCGTCCCGATCGCGCTCGTCACGGCCGAGTAGAGGTCGGAGAGCGTCGAGGCGGTCACGCGCGCGGCGAACGTGGAGGCGTTGAGCTCGTGGTCGGCGTGGAGGATCAGGGCGACGTCGAGGGCGCGGGCCTCGAGCTCCGTCGGCTCCGTGCCGCGGATCGCGTAGAGCAGCCAGGACGCGTGCGAGAGGTCCGGGCGCGGCGTCACGACCGGAAGCCCCGCGCGCGCGCGATGGAAGATGCCCAGGATCGAGGGCAGGACGGCCGTCAGCCGCTGCGCCCCCCCGATCGACGCCTGCCCGGGCTTCGTCTCACCCGGCTCGTAGACGGCGAGCGCGCTCACGACCGTCCGAAGGACGTCCATCGGGAGCGCGTCCTTCGGGATCTCGAGCAGGAGCTTCAGGACCGGGGCGGGTAGCTCCCGGAGGCTCGCGAGGCGGGCCTTCAACTCGGCGAGCTGGCTCGCGTTCGGGAGCTGGCCGTACCAGAGCAGGTAGGCGACCTCCTCGAAGTTCGAGTTCGCGGCGAGGTCCCGGATGTCGTAGCCATCGTAGATCAGCCGGCCGCCCTTCCCATCGATGTAGCAGATGCGGGATTCGAGGGCGACGACGTCCTCGAGCCCCTTCTGGACGTCCGCCGGTTCCACCATGGCCACTCCTTCCGAGCGCCGAGGACCGCGGGCGGGGTTAATCGGTTTCGGCCGCCCGGAGCGGGCGCGGGGGGACGACCGGTTTCGGCGCGGGAGCGGCGGGCTCCGGCGGCAGGGCCGGTATCGCGTGCGGGTGCCGTCGGGCGTAGGCGACGGTGGCCGCCGACCAGATCGGCAGGGACACGAGGAGCGCGCCGGCGGAGACGAGGAACACGAGGCGGTAACTCCCGAAGATCGAGAGAACACCGGACAGCGCGGCTCCGGCGACCGCCGCGATCCCTCCGAGGGCGCTCGAGAAGCCGAGCAGGCGTCCCGCATCCCGCCCTTCGAGGGCCCGGAACAGGAGGATCGACGAGGCGGTCGAGTAGAACGCGATCGCGATGCCGAGGATGGCGAACGCGACCACGTTCGCGACGAACGCCGCGATCGCGACGAGCGGGAGGAAGGTGAACCCGGCGACCCCCAGGTACCCAAGGCTCCGCAGGTAGGTGGCGCGACCGACGAGCCGGTCCGGTCCGATCCGGTTCGTGAGGGTGCCGCTGGCGGGGTAGACGATCGCCTGCGCCCCGTTGTTCGCGAGGTTGACGAGGAAGATCGAGGCGGCGCCGACGCCGACGGAATAGAGGTAGGGCGTGTACGAGATGTTGAACAGGTTCGAGCTGAGGTTGAACAGCAGCGTCGCCGCGAAGATCAACGGCAGCTCGTGGTGGACCTCCGCGCGTACCCAGGTCCGGAACCGTCGGAAGCTACCGGCCGAGAGTTTCGGATGGACGGGAAAGAATGGGAAAAAGAGCCGGAACGAGATCGAGTGGCGCAGCCGCGAGGCAAGGCTGTCGGCGTGGTCCGCGACCTGACGGTGGCTCGCCGACCGGCGGGGCTCCGCCACGCCGAGGACGATCGCGACGGCCGAAACGGCCGAGAGGAGCGCGAGGACGAGCAGGAGCGGCGAGAGGGAGCGACCGGACAGCAGCCAGAAGTATCCGACGAGAAGCCCGCCGACCGCGCCGAGCATGCTCATGAGCTGGAACGACGCATAGGCGCTCGGTCGCTCCGTCGACCCGAACTTCTCTAAGATCAGCAAGTTCGCGGCGTTCGTGCCGGCGGGCGCGAGCACGCCGACGATCGTGTAGAGGACGAGCAGCGTCGGGAGCGAATGGACCCCGGCGAGCGCGCCGTACACGACGGCGAACCCGGCGAAGTTGAGCGCGAGAAGGAGGCGCCGGGAGGCGACGTGGTCGGAGATCCATCCCCAGGCGACCGAGGACAGGATCACGGCCCCGTTGAAGAGCGTCGCCGCGAGCGCGACGTCGGTCCACGCGCCGTGGAGCGAGATGAGGATCAGAAGGGGCAGAACGACGCCGAACCCGGAGGTCGCCGCGTTCACCGGGACGAACGCGAGCAGCCACGGACGCGAGAGGAAGCGCCGGGGCCAGGTAGGGACCGAACGAACCATCGCCGACGCCCGGAACGTCCATCGACCGAGGTCGGGTTTATGGAGACACCGTTCGACAGGACAGAGCGCGTTTCCTCCGCGACAATGCTTATAGCCCACGCCGGTGTCGGCGCCTCGGTACCGACGAGGGATTCCCCCGTGGCAATCGGTTTCGTACTCATCAGCACGGCTCCCGCCAAGGAGCATGAAGTCTACACCGAGCTCCTCCGCGTGAAGGGCATCGTGGAGCTCCACCCGCTGTTTGGCGAGTACGACCTGATCGCGAAGGTCGAGGCCGAAGACTTCAACGCTCTCGGTCAGCTCGTCGTGGACAAGATCCGGTCCGTCTCGGGGGTCATCGACACCAAGACGCTCACCGGCATCAAGTTCTGAGCCAGAGGAACGAACCTACCATGATCAACACACTGTTGGACGAAGGGCTGTCAGTCGGGCTGAGCCAGTTTGCGACGATCCTGCTCCTCGTCTTCGGCCTGTTCCTGATCCTCGCCGGGCTCTTCACCGCCTACTTCGGCAGCGGCAAGAGCCGGACCATCGGCGTCGTGCTGCTCGTCGTCGGCATCGTGGTCGGCATCCTGGCCGGCTACTGGTACCACATCGACCACGGCTCCGGCCTGGCGCTCACGGGCCTCCTCGAGCAGACGATCCTCGTGATCGTCGCCGCCGCCGTCGGCGCCCTCGCCGCGATCGCGATCTTCCTGGTCGCAATCATGAAGTCCTAGGCGGCGACCCCCGCGCCCGGACCGACGGAGCCGCACGTTGCGGCG
>DASYOF010000163.1:0-5830 GCA_036007995.1 Thermoplasmata archaeon | reverse complement strand
GGCCGTCATCCACAAGATCGACCGGCGGGACGGACGCTCGGTTCGGACGGCGACGGCCCGGGACGTTCGGACCGTCTGGGTGACGCCCGACGTCGGCGCGGTCGTGAAGGTCTCGATGGTCGACGGTCGCCGGACCACCTCGGCGCGCCTGACTCTCCCCCCGGAGACGATCCTTACCGTCGGCGGGCCGATCCGGGTGGACGACCGGATCTGGCACATCGCGGCGCTGCGCGCCAAGGGGAAGACCTGGCGGCACCCGGAGGATTCGTTCGCCGCCCAGTACGTCGAGCGCCTCTACGCGCGACGGAACGAGAGGCCGCCCGAAGGCAACAGGGACTGGAGCCGGTCGCGGGAGAGACCGGTGGCCCGACTGAGCTCGACCTCGCGCTCGTCCCGCTCGCGCTCCGGACCCGGCGAGAGCACGTAGACGACCTTTCCCCGCCCCGAGAACGAGCGCGGCGGGGCGACGACCCAGAGCGTCTCCCCGCGGTCGTCGGTCGTTCCGAGCCCGAGCTCGGTCGGGAGGTCCTTGAACATCAGCTTCGTCCCGTGGATCACCCACGCTCCGCGGGCGACGAACTCCCCGCTCGCCCCCTGCTTCGACACCTGGTCGGCCTCGACCGCGAACGCCGAGGCGCTCGCCAGGCCGGCCCGCCACGCCTTCGAGAAGGCGACCCCCCACTGGGCCGCCTCCTCGAGGGAAGCGTCGGTCCAGGGCGCGTCCCCGGGGGGCGGGTGTTTGACGACCACGCTCGGCGCGCCGTGGATGTCCGCGTGGACGTACTTGTCCCCCGGGTTGAGGTAGCGGCGGACGATCAGGTCGTTCGTCGCGGCGTCCCGCCCTCCGATCACGAGGATCCCCTCCGACGTGTGGAACCATCGGTACCGTTCGTACCAATTCGGGGTCCGCCGACGGGCCGCCACGGCCGCGGTCGCCTTCGGGGTCTCCGCGAGCGTCGCGCGGACCTCCTTGGCGAGCCGCTCGTCGGATTGGGCGAGCGCCGCGACCGCCCCGGCGAGCTTCGCCTGGGCGCGCTTGGCCTCCTCGTACCGGGCCTGCGCGACGGCGCGGATCGACTGGCCCCGCGCGACCGGGATCGCGACATCCTCGAGCGTGACGACGACGGAGTCCTCGCCGCTCCGCGCCTCGCCCGCCGACGCCATCCGGGCCTCGACTTCGGGGTAATGGGCGAGCAGGAGGTCCGCCTGGCGCGTGAGGTCGGACGCCTGGGTGCGGAGCTCGGCCACGGCCGCCTCCTGCTGACGGCGCTGCCGCTCCCACTCGGCCCGCTGACCGTCGGCCGCCGAGACCACCGGTGCGACCCGCTCGGCCCGGCCGTCGAAGTACCGGTGGGCGGCCTCCGAAAACGTCGTCGTCGCCTCGACCGTGATCCCAGTGCGGCCGAGCAGCCGGCGCGACTCGAACGGGGTCACGTCCACCGGCGTGCCGTCGAGCGAGTACAGGTAGCCCTTCGGCCGGTCCCCCACCTCGTCGACGAGGTCGGCGAGCGCCCGTCGAACGAGGGGAGCAAACTCGCCCGGCTCGTTCGCCGCCGGTCCTTCGCCGGAGACGCCGGTCCGAGTCACGACCTCCTCGGCCAAAGGGCCCCCGAGGCCGAGGCGCGCGGCGAGCGTGCTGGTCCGGTCGGTGCGGGAGGCCCGAAGCAGGGTCTCGATTCCGGGCACGTCGAGCTGGAACGGATCGACGCGCACCGGGGGGCGCGAGTACGGAGCCCCGACGCGGACCGATCGATTCGACCAGGTCTTGGGGTGCGCGACGACGACCAGCTTCCCGTCCCGGGCCACGAGGAGATTCCCCGCGCCGAACAGTTCGACGCCGAGGGTCAGCGGGCCGCCGGCGTCCCCGCGGCTGAACTCCGCCTCGAGGTACCGTTCTCCCCCGGGGTCCGGGATCGCCACGAGGGCCGCCCCGCCGAGGACGCGGCGCAGCTCCTTGGCGAGCGGGCTCAATCCCTCGTCCCGGTCGGCGATCGCGTCGAGGACCGCGGCGTACTGTCCGGGGCGCACCAGCAGCGCGCGCTTTCCCGACCCGGGGGCCCGGAGGGTCAACGCGACCCGGTCCGCCCCGACGTCGACCGCTTTGTCGACGTGCGCCCGGCCAAGGGTCCGGAGCTCGCGGGCGACCGCGAGCGAATCGAGCGACGTGAAGCGGTCCTTCTCGGCGACGACCGTCGCGGCCATCGTTCCTTCGCTCGCCCCCCGCGACGAGCGGGCCTAACAGATTAAGACTTGGCCGGCGTGGACGACCTCGTGCCCGTTCCGCCGCCGACCGACCCCGGGGCGTGGCGGGCGGCCGCCCGACGGTTCGCGGACGACATCGTCCGGCCCCAGGCGGCGGCGATCGACCGGACCGACTCGCTACCGGCCGACCTCGTGAGCCGGCTCCGTCCGACGGGGTTCTTCGGCCTCGGTGTTCCCCCGGAGTCGGGCGGGTCCGGAGGCGATACGAGGGCGATCTCGGCGGTCCTCGCCGAGCTCGCGGCCGCGAGCCCGGCCGTGGCGGTGCTGCTCTCGGTGCATCTCTCCGTCTGCACGCACCCGGTGTTCGCCCACGGGACGGCGGAGCAGAAGGAGCGGATCGGCCGCCCGCTCGCCGAGGGACGCTCGCTCGGGGCGTTCGCGCTCACCGAACCGTCGGTCGGTTCCGATGCCGCCCGGCTGAGCACGCGCTATCGCCGCGCCGACGACACGTTCGTCCTGAACGGGGCGAAGATGTTCATCACGAACGGCGCCCGCGCCGACGTCGTCCTCTCGTTCGCCACCCGAGACCCGTCCGAAGGCTCGCGGGGGATCTCGGCGTTCCTCGTCGAAAAGGGAACGAAGGGATTCGACGCTCCCAGCAAGCTCGACAAACTCGGGCTGCGGGGGAGTGAGACCAACGAGCTCCTGTTCCAAGACGCGATGGTCCCCGCGCGGGACCTGCTGGGCGCGGAGGGGGAGGGGCTCCGGATCGCCCTCGGAGCGTTGACCGCCGGTCGAGTCGGCATCGCCTCGTGCGCGCTCGGGGTCGCCCGTGCGGCGTTCGAGGCGATGCGGGCCGCGGCGCTCGCCGACCCGTCCGACGCGAAACGGGGCGAAGTGGCCCGCGCCTTTGTGACGCTGCAGGCGGCCGAGGCGCTCGTGGACCGGGCCGCCGGGGAGAAGGACGCCGGTCGACCGTACACCGACGTCGCGTCGGCGGCGAAGCTGTTCGCCAGCGAGGCGGCCGTGCGGATCGCCGACCGGGCCGTCGAGGTGGCCGGCCCGGCCGGGACCCGGGCCGGGGCCGCGGCCGAACGGATCCTGAGGGACGCCCGGGTCTTCCCGATCGTCGAGGGAACGACCGAGGTCCAGGAGCTGATCCTCGGCCGGAGCCTCGTGCGGACCTGACCGGCGTCCGGAATCGGCCCAAGCGCTTTCTGTTCGCCGGAGGTCGGTTCGCCGATGACGGGGGAGGCGTCCGACGCCCGACGGCCGCTCGACTCCGTCGGCCTTCCGGCGGACATCCGCGCGATCCTCGAAGCGGACGGCATCACGTCGCTCTACCCGCCGCAGGCGGAGGCGCTCGGACCGGTACTCGCCGGCGAAAGCGTCGTCCTCGCCTGCCCGACGGCGAGCGGGAAATCTCTGGTCGCCTACGTCGCGCTCTTGCGGGCCGCTCGGGCCGGCCGGACCGGCCTCTACCTCGTGCCCCTCCGGGCGCTCGCCCAGGAGAAGTACGACGAGCTGCGCGCCTTCGAGTCGCTCGGGATCCGGGTCGGGCTTTCGATCGGGGACTACGACCTCTCGAACGCGGTCCTCGACAAGCTCGACATTCTAGTTGCCACCAGCGAGAAGGCCGACGGCCTCCTCCGCAAACGCGCGCCGTGGCTCGAACGACTCGGCGCCGTCGTGGCCGACGAGGTCCACCTGATGCGGGATCCCGACCGCGGACCGACGCTCGAGGTCTCCCTGACCCGGCTCCGACGGCTGCGGCCGGACCTCCAGGTCGTGGCCCTGTCGGCGACGGTCGGCAACTCGGCGGAGATCGCGGACTGGCTGAAGGCGCGCCACGTGGCGAGCGACTTCCGCCCGGTGCCCCTGAAGAGCGGCGTCTACCACGACGGCCGGATCCTGTTCACGGACCTGACGACCCGCGACGTGCCGCCCCCGGGCGAGGCTCTGCCGAGGCTCGTCCGCGACGTCATCCGCGGCGGGGGCCAGGCGCTCGTGTTCGTCAACACGCGTCGGGCCAGCGAACAGACCGCCCAATCGCTGGCGGCGACGGTCCGGGCGACCCTGTCGCCGGAGGAGAAGCTCGCGGCCCGCGGCGCGGCGGAGGCGCTCGGCACCGTCGCCGAAGAGGAGACCGAGGGGATCCGACGGCTCTCCGGGCTCCTTCCGGACGGCGTCGCGTTCCACAATGCGTCGCTCACGAATCCGGAGCGGCGCATCGTCGAGCGGGCGTTCAAGGAACGCACCTTGAAAGCGCTCGTGGCGACCCCGACGCTCGCGGCCGGCATCAACCTCCCCGCCCGCCGGGTGATCGTCCGGGACACGTTCCGCTACGACGACCATCTCGGGGTCCAGGCGCCGATCCCGGCGATGGAGGTCCAGCAGATGTGCGGCCGCGCCGGCCGTCCGCGGTTCGACACGGCCGGGGAAGCGATCCTGCTCGCCCGGAGCGAGGAGGAGGCGGAGCGGTTCCTCGACGACTACCTCTCGGCGCCGCCGGAGCGCGTGCAGTCGCGCCTCGCGGCCGAGCCCGCGCTCCGGATGCACCTCCTCGCCCTGGTGGCGAGCGGGCAGGTCGGCTCCGAAGCGGAGCTCGAGGAGTTCTTCGCGGCGACGTTCTTCGGCCACACGGTCGAGCTCCGGGAACTCTCGGTCGTCGTCGAGAACGTCCGGCGCTTCCTCGAGCAGCACGAATTCCTCGAGCCGGTCGCCGAACTGCGGGCGACCGGCTTCGGGGTGCTCACGAGCGAACTGTACCTCGACCCGATGAGCGCGATCGTCCTCCGCCAGGCGCTGGAACGCGCGCCGATCAACCCGAGCCCGTTCTCCCTCCTGGCGGCGGTGGCCGCGACCCCCGACCTGCCCCCGATGTTCCTGCGCCGGGGCGAGGAGGCGGAGCTCCTCGCCCGGTTCACCGACTCCGAGCCCGAGCTCCTGATCAAGCCCGAGGAAGAGCCGCTCCGCCTCGACCTCGACCTGTTCCTCGCGACGCTGAAG
Source organism: Thermoplasmata archaeon (assembly GCA_036007995.1). Lineage (GTDB taxonomy): Archaea > Thermoplasmatota > Thermoplasmata > Lutacidiplasmatales > UBA184 > Lutacidiplasma. The sequence goes on along the minus strand of DASYOF010000163.1, from coordinate 619 downwards.
ACGGCGAGCGTCCTCGAGTCGTGGATCGCCGAGACCCCGCTCGTCGAACTGACCGAGCGCTACGGGATCGGCGCCGGTGACGTGCGCGCCAAAGTCGAGGACGCCGACTGGCTCCTGTTCGGCGCGAGCCGACTCGCCGTGCGGTTCCAACGCCGGGCGGCCCGGGCGATCGACGAACTGTCGCTGCGCGTGCGCTACGGCGTGAACGAGGAGCTTCTCGACCTCGTCCGGCTGCGGGGGATCGGCCGGGTTCGCGGGCGCGCGCTGTTCCGGGCCGGCTACCCGGACCGCGAGGCGCTGAAGGGGGCCCGCCTCGAGCATCTCGAGTCGCTTCTCAAGTCGCGGCCGCTCGCCAAGGCCGTTCTCGCGGAGGTCGGAGGAGGGCGTCGGAAGCCCGCCGAGGCTCCCGAGCCTACGCCGCCGCCCACGGAGACGCCGGTGGCGGCGGCGCGCGTCCGACCCCGGGGTCCGAAGCGGCTCGACGAGTTTGAACCGGCCCCGTGAGGGCGTAGAACGGGATCGGCCCGACGACCTCGATCGTCGAGCGAGTACCCCCCGGCCCTCCCGGACGCACGTCGCGCCGGATCACCCCGGCCGTCTGCAGTCGCACCATCCGGCG
>DASYOF010000162.1:0-6353 GCA_036007995.1 Thermoplasmata archaeon | reverse complement strand
ATCGAAGGGTGGATGGACTCACTCACGCCGGAGGTCGCTCCTTTCGGCATTCGCACGATGCTGGTTGAACCGGGGTTCTTCCGCACTGAGCTGCTCAGCGAAGCCTCGACGACTTATGCCCATCCATCCATCGAGGATTACGCGGCTCGAACTCGGGAAACTGTGGTGGCTTGGTCCAGCATGAGTGGTAAGCAAGGCGGCGATCCAGCCAAGCTTGCCAACGCCATCGTGCAATTGGCCGGGCTCCAGGAACCTCCAACTCGCTTCCCCGCTGGCGCGGACGCGGTGAAGTTGTTCGAGGCCAAGTCGAAGGCGTTGCTCGCCGAGGCAGAAGCCCACCGCGATTTGTCTACCTCCCTCGGGTTCGAGACCCCCTAGTGACAAATCGCCGTCCGCTCCCCGGCGCCCAGACGCTTGGCTAACCCGGCCGCGGCACGGGGATAGCCCCGGCCGGATTCGAACCGTCGCCCCGAGCGGATTCGCTTGGTGTACCAAGATGAGTTGGATCCACCATCGATGGCGAGTTTCCGCTCCTCGCCGGATCCGTCGACGTGAACGGATCCCAGCAGACCGGTTGAAGGTGGCCCTCGTGTAGGCTCACCCTTTGGGCGCTCTCAAAAGGTAGTACGCGAGAATTGCGAAGAAGCCGATCAAGCAGGCAATGAAGCCAGAGGCTCCGGCGATCAAGAGCACCGTGCCAATGTATCCCGTCCCGGCCATCGGATTGAAGTGGAGCGAACATGGGTGCGAGCCTCCGCACATCCCGTCGACGCTGTTGAGCAGAATCCAACCGAGGGTTGACATGAACAGGCTAACTCCGAGCGGGAGGAGTGTTAGCAGAAGTACGAGCGGTCGTTTTGTGGCGGCACGCGCGGTAGTCTTCTGCCCCTCCTCGTACTCAATCCGTTCCAGGGAGGCGGCGAGGGCCTCACTGTCGGTTGGACTGGTCGTCATACTGTGGGCTGGGGAAGTAGTCTCTTGAGGAGAGCGCGACCGCCATTTAGAACCCGCCGCTTGCAATCCCGGTCTTGCCCAACCGGGAGGAGCCGGTGCACGTACGGTAGCGCGGTCGAGCCGCGAGTCGCCAAGGGATAGCCCCGGCCAGATTCGAACCATAGCCCCGAGCGGATTCGAACCGCTGTCGCCGGCTCCAAAGGCCAGCATGCTTGGCCACTACACCACGGGGCTGCGCCTTCGACGAGCGGGTGCGCTACAAAAGCTAGGTAGCCGACGCGGAGCCGATTCCACGCCGATGGAGCCACCCGGAACCGGATCGCGGCCTCCCGGAGCATCCGGGCGTTAAGGATCCTTTGGGGCGACGGAGGCGCGGTTTGGGGCGACCCAGAACAGGGCCGGAAGGAGGGCGAAACTGAGCAGGCCCGCGTACAGCCAGGCCCCGGTCCAGCCGATCTGCTCGACGAGCACGCCGAACAGGATCACGAATCCGCTCCCCAGGAGGACCTGAATCGAGTTCACGACGCCGACCCCGAGGGCGAGGCCCTCCCCTTGCGTCTCGGGGAGGTAGGTCGGGATCAGATAGAGGATCGTGAACACCACGCCGTCCAGGAAACCGAGCGCAAGGAACAGCGGCCCGATCGTCCAGATCGACGCGAGGGGAACGAGCAGGACGAGGCCACTCACGACCGCTCCGACGAGGCCGATGAGGAGCCGACGGTCGCGACCGCGCTCGGCGATCCACCCCCCGATCGGTCCGCCGGGGAACGACGAGACCACCACCACGGCGGTCAGTATCGCGGCGACCCCGGTCCCCCATCCGGGGTGGACATCGTGGGCGTACTCGACGAAGTCTTGGGCGACCAGGTAGATCGCGGTCCAAAAGCCGGTCAGCGCGAGCGACAGGCCCCAAATCGAGCGGCTCGACAGGACCGCGCGGCCCGCGGCGTACACCGCCGCGGACGCCCGGGTCGAACCCTCGGGCGGCTGCCGGGGGATGACGAAGTAGGCGAGCGCCGTGGTCGCCAGCAGGGCGACGCCGCCCAGGCCGAGAGCGGCCGGCCACCCGATGGCGAGGCCGATGCCGGCGCCGACGACGAGGCCGATGGCGCCGCCCACGGAGAATCCGCCGTTGTAGAACCCGATGACGGGCCCCCGCTCCCCCGCGGGGTAGTACGAGGCGATCAGGCTGAGGGCCGGCGAGAAAAAGAACGCGGCTCCGACTCCCCCGACGAATCGCAGCAGCGCGAGGGTCTCCCAGGTCGGCGCGAACGCGGTCGCGACACCGGCGGCACCGAAGACCGCGACGCCGGCGAGCGAGACCCTCCGCGAACCCCACCGGACCGCCGCCAAGCCCGCGGGAACCTGGAAGATGCCGACGCCGACGAGGAACGTTCCGAGGACGATCCCCAGTTGGGCGGGAGACGCCGACAGAGTAAGCGCGATCAGCGGAAGGACGGCCCCGATGTTGTACCAGTTGAACGCGTAGACGATCCGGACCACGAACAGAACGGCCGAGGGGACACCCCGGCGGCCGGGCGGGAGCTCGGCCACGCCGGCTCACTCCGGGAGGAGACCGCGGACGCGGAAGTATCGGAGGAGCCCCTGGGCGGCGAGGTCGTAGCCGGAGATCAGCGCGCCGGCGTCCTCGGCCGGCGCCTCCACACCCGAGGCGCGGGCGACCGCCGTCTCGTGCTCCCGCAGCGCCCGGGCGACATACTCCACCGACGGGTCGACCCGCGCGGCTCCGAGCGCGACGTCCCGCCACTCGCCGACCGCCTCCTGGTACGCCGCAAGGTCGGCGTCCGGGTGATCCGAGGGACCAAAATGCGTTCGCAGGAGTCGCTTCGGCTCGGCGGCCCGGATCCGGTCGAGGCTCGCGAACATCTGCTCCAGGTCGAGGTCCGGGGGTGGCACCGCCGGACGGGCGCGGGCGGTCGTCGACAGGCGGACGCCCGCCGCGTCGCCGGTGAAGACGGCGGAAAGTCCGGTGTCGAGGAACGCAAGATGATGACGGGCGTGCCCCGGGGTGGCGAGGACCTCGAGCGTGCCGTCGGTGAGCTCGAACGATTCTCCGCCGTCGAGGGGACCGAGGCGGTTCGCGGGCGTCGCGGGGATCGCCCCCCACAGGTCGTCCGAAGCGGGACCCCACGCCCGGCGGGCGCTCGCCACGAGTTTGGTTGGGTCGACCATGTGACCGACGCCCGAGCGGTGGACGAACAACTCCGCATCGGGGAACTTCTCGGCGGCCGCCCCGAGGGCGCCGGCGTGGTCGAGGTGGATGTGCGTGACGAAGATCCGTGCGACTTCGCGAGGGTCGATGCCCGCGCGGAGGACGCCCGAGACGAGGCGGTTCAGGCAGCTCGTCGGGCCGGTCTCGATCATCGTCCAGCCGTCGGGGCCGGGGAGCAGGAAGCTCGCGATGAGACCGTCGTGGTCGCGGAACCCGAGGTCGACCATCAGCCGGCCGTCGCCGAGCTCGGTGACCGTCGGACCGCTCATGCCCCCACCAGCGCGACCGGCCAGCCGAACGACACGATCAAGAAGAGGACTCCGGCGAAGGCGACCGAGACGGCGAACGTCGACGCCCAGACGGGGGTGCTCCAGCGAAGGACCTTGCGCCCGTCGAGGGGGCCAAAGGGGAGCATGTTGAACGCGGCGAACCAGCCGTTGATAAAGGCGAGCAACACGAGGAAGGTGACCGCCGAGAGGTGACCCGGAAACTCGTTCAGGGCCAACCCCGCCGCCGCGAACGCGGTCCCCTCGACGAGGTTCAACGCCGGGCCGGCGAGGCTGGTCTTCCCCCAGTCCGGTGCGCTCCCCATCCCGCCGATCACGGTCGCGCCCGGGGCCGCGAACAGGAACCCGAAGACAGCCGTCACCAGCGAGAAGAGCAGCCCGACCGGCGACATCCGGAACTCGGCCCAGAATCCCCGCCGCTCGGCCGAGATCTTGTGCGCGAGCTCGTGGGCGAGGAAGCCGGTCAGGGCCGCCGCGGCGCCAAACCCAAGCCCGGCGGCGACGGCGCCGGGGTCGAATCCCCCGAACGCCGCCTCGCCGAGGAGCCCGGTCTCGACGATCGCGATGTCGACCGTGAGGACGACGAACGCGATCAGGATGTGCAGGACCTCCGTCGGCGAGGTCGTGACCTTGCGGGAGGGCAGCGGAGCCGCACCGACCCAGTAGCCGCCGCCCGGCGGCTTCGACCAGGAGCTCATCCGACCCCTCGCACCGCCGCCCCCGGAGGGTCCCACCGTTGTATCGCCATCGGTCGGTCCGAACCGTCCGAGCCGAGGAGCGCGCGAAGCAGCTGGATGCCCTCGGCGAGCCGCGGTCCCGGCCGACTGAAGTACGCCTCGTCCGCGACCCAGACGCCCCGACGCGCACCGATCTCGAGGAAGCGGTCGCCGAGACGGGAGTTCGACAGCTCCCGCACCGTACGCTCGACGGAGAAACTGCACGGGGAGATGACCACGAGGTCCGGCCGCTCCCGCGCTACGGCGTTCCAGGTCACCTGCTCGCCGGGAGCTCCGGGATCGGGACCGAGGGCGCGGCCCCCGGCGCACGCGATCATGTCCGGAACCCACAGCCCGGCGAGAATCGGCGGGTCGAGCCATTCGACGACGGCCACCCGGGCCGGGTCGGTGGCCCCCGAAGGGGAAGCGGGGTAGCGGAGCGTCCGGGCCAACGCGGCCGCGGGTTCGGACGCGCCGACGGCGGCTCCGATCGTTTCGATGTCGTTCGCCACGTCGGCGAGCAACCTCGGGGTCAGGCTGACGATCTTCGGCGTCACGCCTGCGGCCCGGCACGCCGCGGACACCTCGGCCTCGGTCACCGAACAAACTCCGCAGAGGTCTTGCGTGAGGATCAGGTCCGGCCGAAGCCTCGCGAGCAGAGGGACGTCCAGCTCGTAGAGGCTTTCCCCCGCCCCTCGAGTCTCCCGGACCCGAGCATCGATCTCGGCCGAGGGCCGGTCGGAATCGAGGGTCTTCGCCCGCATGGTCACCGGGAGCGAACGGACTCCGCGCGGCGTGTCGCACTCGGCGCTGCGGGCCACCAGCTCGGGCCCATGGCCCAGAGCCGCGACGGTTTCCGTCGCACTCGGCAGGAGCGAGATGATCCGCACGGCGGCGACGGCCTCGCTGCGGCTACCGGCGGCGCGGGGATTTCGCTCGGGAGGGGCGTGCGGACGGTCGCTTGCGCGGCGATTTCCGGGCAGGAGACGCCCGAGCCGCTGCCGGCCGGCGGAGCGGCGCGGCGGATTTCGCGGCCGGGGGCGGTGGCGGGACCGGGAGCCCGAGGTGCTCGCACAGCGAGCGCTCGGCGTCGTAGGAAAGTCCGAGAGCGCGCGCGCGTTCCCGTTCGGACTTCGCCGGCCCGGCCTCCCCGAGCCGCTCGAGGGTCACGGAACGGAGGAATCGGAGGCGAGGATCGTCCGGCATCGACTTCAGCATCGCCTCGACCTCACGGCGGGCGTCGGCCCACGCCCGCGCGTCGAGGAGTGCGGCGAGGAGGTGGGCGCGGACGTCAGAGCGGCCCTCGTTCTCCTTCAGCAACCCCCGGTATTCCGCGATCTCCTTCTCAGGGTGGCCGGTCGCACCCAGGACCGCGGCCTTCCCGATCCGGGCGTCCACGTTCCCCGGGTTCGCTCGCAGCACCTCGTCGTAGGCGTGGTTCGCTTCGATCGGGAGCCCGAGGGCAAGGAGCGACTGGCCGATCCCAATTTTGGCGGGGGCAAACTCCGGTTTCAGGTCGCCGGCCTGGCGGAAGAAGCGGAGCGCGAGCGCCGGCACGCCCCAGCTCTGCCAGGTCTCCGCGCGCCGCATCACCTCGTCGAGCTGACGGGCCGACGGGAGCAATCGCGCGCGACGGGCGTCGGTCGGCGTCCGCGGCGGCTCGCCGAGCTGCTCGCCGAGCCCAAGGCCCTTCGCGAGCTCGGTGAATCGGGACCCTTCGATCAGCGTCCCGCCCCGTCGGACGACCTCGGTGCCGAGCGCCAGGGGCAGCCGGTCCGGAGTGAGGACCACGACCTTCGACGGCGCGTCCGGAACCTCGCCGAACAGTCGCTGGAGCTCGCCGAGCGAGAGCTTCGTGGTGTCGTCCACGAACGCGTACAGGAACCCGTCCGGGGTCTGGAGGAGCAGCGTTTCCTCGCGCGGTCGGACGGCGGCGACGTTCTGGCCCATCGCTTCCACGAGCCGCCCGACGAGGTCGGCGAACCCCGGATGCGCCATCGGGCGCGGATGCCCGCTCCGTAGTTAAATACGTAGAGACGTCGAGCGCCCGGGGCCCCGTGGAGTTCGCCCGGCTCGCCGAATACCTGCCCCGGGTCGAGCGCGCGCTCGCGGATTCGTACGCGACCGCCCGACGGCGGGCGGCCCCTCCGTTCCGCCCGTACC
>DASYOF010000161.1:0-2271 GCA_036007995.1 Thermoplasmata archaeon | reverse complement strand
CGCGGTCGATGCGTCCGGCGCGGACCCGCACGTCCGCTTCGAGGTCGCGGAAGCGCTCCGCGCGCAAGGCGCATACGCCGACGCGGTCCAGCAGTACCGGCAGGCGCTCCAGATCGACCCGAAGAGCCGGCCGGGGCGCCTCGCGCTCGCCGAAACGCTCGTCGTGGCCGGCCGGTACAACGAGGCGATCCCGATCATCGACGAGCTCCTCACCGACGACCCGAACGATATCGGCGCGTGGAAATCTCGGGCCGACGCGTACCGGGCGCTCGGCCGCACGTCCGACCTTCAATACTCGCTGCAGGCGATCCTCCTCCTCGACCCGAACCACGCCCCCGCGCTCCTCGAGCAGTTCCGCCTCCACCAGCAGGCCGGCGAGCCGGCCGAAGCGTACGAGGCGCTCCATCAGATGCTCGCGGCCGAGGGGGCCGATGCCTCCGACCCCGCGCTCTTCCTCCAGGCCGGCGACCTCGCCGCCGACCTCGGGCGGGGCGAGGAGGCGAACCGCGCGTACGAGCGGGCGGCGTCGCTCGACCCGAGCCTCCTCGGCGAGATCGCGAACCGACGGGCGAGGCTGCGCCTCGCCGCCGGCCGCCCGGACCTCGCCCTCGAAGTCCTCGACCTAACGCTCGCCCAGGGGCCCGCCAGCGACCGGCCGATCGGGACCCTCCTATTGCGCGCGGAGATCCTCATGGCGCTCGAACGCGCCCCGGAAGCCCAGGTCGTCTACGAGCAGGTCCTCCAGCAGGAGCCCCGCTCGCCGAGCGCCCTCGCCGGCATCGGGCGATGCCTCCTCGACCAGGGACACCACGCCGAAGCGAAGTCGTCCCTCGCCCAGGCGATCCCGCAGGTGCCGCCGAGCCCGACGCTCTTCCTCCTCCTCGGCGAGGCCGAAAGCGGGCTCGGCGACCTCCCCGCGGCCGTCGAGGCGATCCGGAAGGGGTCGGAAGCGCTCCCGAAATCGACGGAGCTCTGGATCCGGCTCGGCGAACTGTACATCGCCCGGGAGGCGTGGTCGGAGGCGGCCGGAGCGTACGCCCACGCCATCGCCCTCGACGCCAGCAATCCGGAGCACATGCTGCGCGCCGGGTTCGTCGCCGAGAAGCTCGGCCATCCGAACGAGGCGCTCGCCCTCTACGAACACGCGACCACCGTTGCGCCGGCGAACAAGTACGCCTGGTGCAGCCGCGGGCTTGCGCTCCTCGCGACCGGGCGTCCCGAGGACGCGCGCGAAAGCTTCGACCGGTCGCTCGCCCTCGATTCCGACTTCGTCGCCGCGAAGGACGGTCGGCAGTCGGCGCTGCAGAAGACCCGCGAGTCCCAGGTCGAGAAGTTCGGCCGCGAGGCGCTGATCCTCGAAGCGCGCACCCGCCGCGCGGTCACGCGGAACGACCTGTTCGTCACGCTCCACGTCCCGTTCGACCTGCTCGAGCCGGTCCTGCAGGCGCTCTCCCGCAACGTGAAGGTCGACATCAACCGCATCGACGAGGCGGAGATGAAGGAGCTCGAGGCGGCGTCGTACCGCCTCGTGACCGCGGCGCTCGAGCACCGTCCGGACGGGCTCGACCACCGGGGGTTCACGCTCGCCGACGTCGCCGTGTTGTGCCCTCCAACGACCACGCTTCCGCAGATCGAACGGCTGTTCGGCTACATCCGGGCCGTGCTCGAGCTCGACGTCCGGCCGGAGAACCTCAAGCTGACCCCCGACGTCGAAGAGCTCGCCCGACGTGCGCTGCTCCTCCCGGAGAACCAGCGCACCCTCTTCCAGCTGGTCCGCACGCTCAAGGTCGGCCTGTTCAAGGCCCGACTGATCAAGGCGGTCGAGACCGCCGGGTCCGCCGTCCACGCGCCGCTCGCCTCCCTCGACCTCGGGCAGTACGGGCCGGAGTTCCGGACCTCGGAACCGGTCGAGGGCGACGACGCGAACTTCTTCCCGGGCGAGGGCGGCGGGGTCGCCGCACCGTCGGCTCCGACCTCCTCGATGCCCATCGCCCCGGCGACCGGGGTCCGGGGACCGTCAGGCCCGACGCCGCGGTCCGCTCCGACCGGGGCACGGTGCGTCGGGTGCGGCGGGGTGGCGACGATCGTCCACGGCTGCGGGGCGCCGGTCTGCATGCACTGCATCGCCGAGTTCCGCACGTGTCCGAAGTGCGGCCAGCCGGTCGCCCTACCGGCCCCACGAGCCGCTCCCGCTCCGGCCGCGGCCGCCCACCCCGCGGCGAGCCGGACCGCTCATCCGGACGCGGGATCGAAACCCCCCCACCCATCGAA
>DASYOF010000160.1:0-4149 GCA_036007995.1 Thermoplasmata archaeon | reverse complement strand
GGCGCTCGGCTGGACCGGCCCGCTCCACCGGTGCTCGATCTACGGCCAGAAGGAAGCCGGCAAGCGGCTGCGGGCGATGCTCGAGATGGGGGCGAGCCGGCCCTGGCCGGACGCCCTGGAGGCGGTCACCGGCGAGCGCGCGATGGACGGTTCGGCGATCCGGGAGTACTTCCGGCCGCTCGAGGAGTGGCTGAAGAAGGAGAACCGGTCGGCCCCCGTCGGCTGGTAGAGCGCTCCTCGGGGGCACCCCGGCGGCGCCGCCTTCGCGAGCGGACCGGGCCGAGGGGATCGGCAGTTGAGCCGCCGAGCGGCGCCCCCGACGGACTCGATGGTTCTCCCTGCTCGTTTGGCTCGCGCTCGACATCCGGGCCCCGACCTCTTCGTCGCCATCGAGGCGGGCGTCCACGGTCGGTATCGGTCCGTCGCGTCCTCCGAACCGGCCCCGCCGACAACTGCCCCTTGGATCGCGTCGACCGGGCGCCTCGGCGCCGGGCCCGCTACTTCGCGCGCATCCGGTTGTTCTTCGGGAGGTGCTCGACCTCGGCCCAGCCGAGCTGTTCGAGCACCGGCGGGACGTAGTTGCCGAACCGGCCACGAAGGCCCTTCTTCAGGCCGTACCAGCCGCCCACGGGGTTCTTGGGGTCGCGTCCCCAGGCTTCCACCGTGCCGGGTCGTGCCGGCTTCTGCTCGTCGGCGTTTCCGAGCTCCATCCAATCGCCGTGCTTCTTCAGCATCGCCCGAAGGTCCTCGAGGCAGCGAAGCTGGTACTGTAATGTCGTGCTGCCGACCGTGACGACCAGGGCCGGGGGGGCGGCCGACTCGTCCCGGTACGCGAGGAACGACGAGAGCCCGCTCGGCGTCTTCAGTTCCCAGGGCTTTTCCTTCGTGCCGAGACCGTTCGCCATCGAATCCACCAGCCGGGCTCCTGGTACAAAAACGGCATAGGCACCGGTTTAACCTTCCCCGAGAGATTTCTCGGCCGATTCTCCCCCACCAAGTTGGGGCCGCATCGGTCGGAACGCGCGATTCGTGCTGGTGGCCTTCTCAATGGGCAGGCCCGGCGAATGTCATCGGCCGGATCTTCGTGGTGTGGGTTTTACGGGGAGATCAGACGGTCTCCCTTCCGCACGGGCCACCGACTCACCGGCACACTCACCTGGAGGGGAAAACGGGCCGCGGACGGAACCGGCCACAGAGGATCTCCCGCGATGCCACGAAGGGTGAGCCCGGCCTTGGTACCCGAGCCGACCTCGGCGACCTCCTTGTGATGAGCCATCGCCCCCGCGACCATCACCGAGCCCGGGGCGTCCCCCCGAGGGGCGACGGGGACGAGCTGCATGGGGCAGGGAGGCCGCAAGGTCCCCTCCTCGACCTCTCCGACCACGACACACCCAAGTCCCGTGATGCTGAACACGTCGTCAACCCGGAATCGCACCGCCGAGGGGAGAGGGGGTGGCGAAGAGAGATCCGTACCGCGGCTCGCCGTTCCGAGGGCGCCCGGGGCGTCCGTCGGAGGGGCCCCGGACCCGGCCTCCCGGCCCTTCTTGCCCCATCCCCACGGCATGATCGGGGGAGTACGGTCTCGGGCATAATGACTAGGCCGACGTCGCCGGCTTATCTGGCCGACCCGGCTCGGGACTCCACTCTCATGCAGCTGGTCTTGGGGGCCACGGGCGGGATCGGACACTGGACCGTGGTGAAGCTCGTCGAACGGGGCGAGCCGGTCCGGGTTCTCGTTCGTGACCCGGAGAAGTTTCGAAAAGCCTGGCCCGGGGCGAACGGAATCGAGGTGGTCGCGGGCGATGCCCTCGTCGCGGACGACGTTCGCCGGGCGGCCCAGGATGTTACGGCGATCTTCCATTGCGTGAACGTCCCCTACCACGAGTGGGCGGCGAAGGCGTTCCCGATGCTCACGAACACCATCGCCGCCGCCCAGGCGACCGGCGCGCGCATCGTCTTCCCGGGCAACGTGTACGTCTTCGGCCACGCCCGGTCCAAGTTCGTCGCGGAAGACCACCCCATGGCTCCGCAGAGCCGGAAGGGGCAGCTCCGACTCCGGATGGAACAGCGGCTCGCGGAGCTCCATCGCTCCGAGGGCCTGGCGTTCACGATCGTCCGAATGCCCGATTTCTACGGCCCCTTCGTCGTGAACCGACTGTACACCGATATCTTCCGCAACGCCCTCCGGGGAGCGCCGATGCGGTGGTACGGCGACCTGGACGTGCCCTTCGAGTTCCTCTACGTCCCGGACGGCGGGGACGCCGTGGTTCGGGCCGGCTTGGATCCGAGCTCGAACGGAGAAACCTACCACGTCCCCGGGGCGGGAGTGATCGCGCCCCGCGAGTTCCTTCAGCTGGTCGCTCGAGCGAGTGGAACGGCATCCCGGCCCCAAGCCGTGCCAGGCTGGATGGTCGCCCTGGTCGGGATCGGCAATCCGGACGCCCGCGAACTCCGGGAGATGTTGTATCTCCGGCGGGAGCGATTCCTCCTCGATGGGAGCAAGTTCCGTCAAAAGTTCGGCGTCCTACCGACGACCCCGTACGAGACCGGGGTCCGGACGACCCTCGATTGGTTCCGGGCCAACCCCTGATTCCGAACCCTACGCCCGCCTCGACGACGGCGCCGACGGCTCGTGATCGAGTCGATACGCCCGCCAAGCAAGCCGAATTCGTGGGCGTGCGGTCCCGCCGGTTCGGGAACCACACGGAAATGACCTCGGTCCACCCGCCTACGGACACCCCGAAGGTCGCGGCGGAAGCCATCGAGCACGCGAGCGAGGCTCCGCACTAACGGACCCTCCGCGGCTCGACCGATCCACCCGTTCCCGGCGGTGGGCCGACCAGCGCGCTCCCCGGCCAGCCGCCCCCACTCGGAGAGCGCCGGAGCAAGTAAGCCCGCCCCGGAATCGGCTCAGCGCTCTAGCTCCCCGAGAAACCTGATGGAGGGGACCTCGCCCGGGGTGGGGAGCGGTACGCCTGGCGCCGCCGGCTTCGGATGAGCGTTCGTTCGAGCTTGGCGGTGCCGTGGTGGCTGGGCATCTCACGATGAATCGTTTCAACGTCGAGGTCGAGTTGGCCGGCGCGCCGAGCGATCGCCTTCCCAGCCTCCGACGGCACGGAGACAAACGCACCTCGACGGTGACCTCGGCCTCGCCAAGAGAGAACCCAGCCCGGGGGTCGTTCACCGTCGACGCGTGGCGCTCTCTCGACGTGGGTGAGGGAGGCCTTGAGGCCCACATCGTCCCACCGAAGGACCGCATTCTCTCCACGATTGTACCGAAGCCAAACTTCCGAGCTGTCGATGGTCACCTCGCAGAGCTGGCGGACCCGGGCTCGGCCGGCCAGTCCGAGGGCGAAGCAGGGCGCCCCGACGATGAGGAGAGCGTAGGCAACCAAGATCCGCCGATCGAGGGAGGGATGGACAAGGGCCGGGAGGAGCGCGAACGAGAGGACGAGTCCGAGCGCCAGCAGCACTCCGCCGGCGATCACGACCACCGCGAGAACCGCCAATCGGTCGGCGTGTTCTTTGGCAGATTCGGCCTGTGTATCGAACGACTGCGCGTCCGGACCCCGGGCACCAGGTGTGGAATCGCCAGGTTCACCGACTTCCCTCGCAGCCGGCATTCGGGGACGCCCCAAAGACTCCGCCCGTCGGCGCTCCGGCGGGTTCAGATTCGCTGCCCACTTGGGGGAGATTGGTCGAGAATCGCGAGTCTCGCCGCCGGCCGCGGGCGGTGCGTTCCCTCACGGGGGACGGTCCCGGCCCGTAGGGCCGGGGAAGGGGTTCGACTTCGGCAACTCGTCGAGGGGCCTACTTGGGCGGGGTCGGGTGCAGGTTCGCCGCGTTCCCGTAGGAGCGGAGCGACTTGACCTTCCCATGCTCATTGAGGACGAGGCGCGTCATCTGCTCCTGGACGAACTTCTTGTTCGTCGGAACGATGGCCGTGCCGTCCGCGGCCTTCAGGGGGCCGGAGTGGATCCCGCTGACCGAGTCCACAACGACGACCTCGTTGCCCTGGACGAACACCTTCGAGACTTCCATGCTCCAGTCCGGGAACGCGACGAAGTTCTCCGTCAGGTACGAGCGGATCGCGCCCTTGCCCTGGAGCGCCTTCTCATGGTTCGGGGCCTGGAACGTCGCGTCCTCGGC
>DASYOF010000159.1:0-3232 GCA_036007995.1 Thermoplasmata archaeon | reverse complement strand
CGGTGGCACAGGCACCCCTGAGCCGTTCGGGCTCACTCCCCGCGACGTCAAGCACGTCCTCTCGGCCGTCGCGCCGCGCCTCGCGGGGTTCGACATCATGGAGGTCTCGCCGCACTACGACACCGGCAACACGAGCGCGCTCGCGGCACGCCTCGCCCGGGAAGCGATCGTCCGCGCCGTCGCGGCGCGTCGGGTCCCGTAGCGGAGCCGTCGTGGTCGAAGCGTCCGAAGGCCGCCCGGTCTCGCGCGGGGCCGAGGCCTCGATCCGGGCCGTCGAATGGCTCGGGTGGCCGGCGTACCTGAAGGACCGGGAATCGAAGACCTACCGCCCGAAGTCGCTCGACGAACGGCTCCGGAAGGAGCGCACCCGGACCGAGGCGCGGCTCCTCGTGGACGCCCGCCACCTGGGGGTTCGCACCCCCATCGTGTACGACCTCGACCTGGTCAAGCACCGGATCATCCTCGAAGCCCTCTCGGGACCGACCCTCAAGGAGCTCCTCGAGCTCCATGCGGCGAACGTGGAGGCGCTGCGACCCGCCTTGAGGGGGTTCGGGGAGGCGCTCGGCCGATTGCACGCCGGCGGGATCTCGCACGGGGACCTGACGAGCTCGAACCTCTTGTTCCCCGCCGGCCCCGAGGGCCTGCCGGCATTCCTCGACCTGTCGATGGGCTCGCGAAGTCCCGGCGTGGAGGAGCTGGCCATCGACCTCCACCTCGTGGAGGAGGACCTGCGGTCGCTCCACCCGAAGGGCGACGACCTGCTCGCCGAGTTCCTCCGCGGCTACGCGGTCGGGAATCCAACGGGCGCCGACGCGGTCCGGGCCCGGGCCAAGGAGATCCGCGGGCGCGTCCGATACGCCTGATCCGGGGACGCGAAATCAGCCGAGCGCCGCGTAGCGCAATCCTTCCCGGAGCGCGACCGGGATCGCCTCCAGCAGATCCGTGGCGAGCAGGCCATCCGCGTACTCCGCGGCCGCGAGCCGCCCCGCGTCGCCGACCCAGTGGGTCGCGAGCCGAGCGGCGGAGAACGGCGGTAACGGTTCGGCGAGCAGCCGGCCGATCACGCCACCGAGCACATCGCCCGATCCGCCGACGTTCATCGACGGCGAGTGTGGGCCCGAGAGGGCGAGGCGATCGGTGGACGCGACGATGTCCTCCGCGCCCTTCCGAACGACCGTGATCCCGCGCGCGCGGGCGACGGCGCTGACGGTCTCGGTGGGGGAGCCGAGGCGCCGGTCGGCACCGGATTGGAACACGCGAGCGAACTCGCCTTCGTTCGGCGTCGCCACGACTCCGGAGTTCGTGCCCGGCGGGATCGAGCGGGGCAGCGCATCGAGGGCGTCGGCGTCGACCACGAGCGGAACGGTTCCGGCGAGTTCGCCGAGCAGGGCACGCGCCGCCTCGACGGTCTCGGGCGCGCGCCCGAGACCCATTCCCACGACGACGGCGCCGACCCGGGAGGCACGGATCCCGGTGACGACTCCGGCGACGTCGGCCGGTCGGAGCTGTTCATGTCCGGTGGGGACCACCACGAGATCGGCCGACAGGGCCCGGATCGCGCTCGCCGCGGGCTCCGGGGCGAACACCGTGGCCCGCTCCGCCCCGGCGCGAAGCGCGGCCAACGCCGCGAGCGCCGGCGCCCCCGAGAAGGGGCCGCCGCCGACCACCGCGACGCGCGCCCGGCGGCCCCGAGAGGTTGGCCGTGGATAGGCCAAGAACTCACCGGGTCCGGTTCGGTCGAACGCCGCGTCCGGGATCCCGATCGGCCGGACCAGGATCTCGCCGGCGGTGGAGGGGTCGAGCCCCACCTTCGGCGCCGAGAGCGTCACGGTCCATCGGACCGGAAGCCGATCCGGTCCGCCGAACCCGGTCGGTAGATCGACCGCCAGCACCGGGACGCGCGCCTCGCGGACGGCGGCGACCGAGGCGCGGTACGGCTCCCGGAGCTCGCCCGATTGACCGGTCCCGAGCATCGCGTCGACGACGAGCGCCGCTCCGGCGAGGTCGCCCGCGGTCGGAACCCCCTGATGCGCCCCGCCGAGGCCGGCGACCCGTTCGAAGGCCCGTCGGGCGGCGATCGACCGGATCGCGGCCGACCCGGCGACCATCCACAGCTCCGGCGTCCGACCGGCGGCCCGCAGGAAGTGCACCGCGGCGGTCCCGTCGCCGCCGTTGTTGCCGGCGCCGGCGAGGACGACGATCCGGGCCGACGCGTCCGGAACGTGGGCCGTCACGGCCTCGGCGACCACCCGGCCCGCGTTCTCCATCAACTGCTGGACGGTGATCCCGAGCGCGACGGCGTTCCGCTCGGCGATGGCCATCTCGAGGGCGGTCCGAGGGGGGCCGTCCGTGGCCGCCATCGCGGATCAGGCGGCCGGAGGCGTGTCGGACGGCGACTCGATGTTCGAGAAGACGTCGACCGACGCCGGGAGAAGATTCCGACGAGCGAGATACGTCGCCTGGGTCCGGCTGTAGCGGAACAGGATGTCCGCCTTCCCTTCCTGGAAGCCCCACGGACGGAGGATCAGGAGGTCGCCCTCCCGGATCCACATCTTCTTCTTCATCTTCCCGGTGATCCGTCCCATCCGAGAGATGTTGTCCTCGCACATCACCCGGATCCGCGCGGCGCCGAGCAGCTGACTCGCGACTCCGAAGATCTCCCCGCGCGCCCGCCGCGGCATCGGAAGGCGGCCGACCTCCTCGCCGCCCTCGACGACGACGACGCTCGTGGGCGTCGTCTCGGGGGCCACCGGCGCCCCGCTGGGCGCCTCCGGTTCCGGCGATTCGGTGTCGGGCACGTCGAAAGGAGCGGCCCGGGGTATTTCACGTGACGGGTGAGTTGGGGAACACGCGAAGCGGGTTCTTCTCGAGGATCTTCTCCCTCGCGTCGTCCGAGAGCGGGAGGGCCCGGAACGCGTCGAGGTTCGCGGCGATGTCCTTGACGCCGGGGCCGGGCCAGTCGCTCCCGAAGAGGGTCTTGTCGGCGAGCTTCGGTAGGGTGGGGAAGTACTCCAGCAACTTGGCCGGCGGGACGCTCGACACCTCGAGGTAGACGTTCGCGAACCGCCGGACGAGGAAGGCGGCGTGCTCGGTCCAGAGCGGCCGACCGCCGTGCGCGAGCACGATGGTGAGCTCGGGGAAGTCGATCGCCACGTCCTCGACGAGCATCGGGTCCGCGAACCGGTTGCGCGCGCCGGGGAACACCGAGGTACCCGTGTGGACGATGACCGGC
>DASYOF010000158.1:0-4051 GCA_036007995.1 Thermoplasmata archaeon | reverse complement strand
CGGCATCGCCTCGCTCGCGATCGGGGGGGCGCTCTCGATCGCGGTGGCGTTCAACATCACGCCGAGTTTCCACGTGGGGGCGGGGTGGATCAATGGCACGGTCTTCGGTCAGGCCACGTTCCTGTGGTGGTCCGCCTACTGGAACATCCTCGGGCCGGCCGTCATCTACGCGTGGACCGACCCGCCGGCCTCGGAACCCCGCTCGGGCACGAGCTGCGCC
Source organism: Thermoplasmata archaeon (assembly GCA_036007995.1). Lineage (GTDB taxonomy): Archaea > Thermoplasmatota > Thermoplasmata > Lutacidiplasmatales > UBA184 > Lutacidiplasma. Next base: position 3,831 of record DASYOF010000158.1, on the reverse strand, counting down.
ACCTGCTACGACGATGGGGCGAACGCGACGTGGGCGCCGTTGAGCCGGTACTACGCGACGAGCGGCTACGACGTCTCGGTCTGGAACGCGACCGTCACGAGCGGGAACGCGGTGGAGGACATCTATCCGCACACCGAGGTGACGGCGGCGCCGGGGCCGGACGGGGCGTACCTGTTCTACACCGACGACAACTCGCAGCTCCCCGTCTCGCAGGGCCTCGAGGTCTCCGGCCTCGGACTCAACGCTTCGACGAACCAGCTCGGGGCGCTGCCGCGACCGACCGACCCGGGGTTCCTCATCTCGAACCCCGAGGCCACGCGCCTTGCGGACGGCAGCCTGTACGTCGCCTGGTCCGCCCTGCCGGTCGCGGAGGAGGGGGCCGGAACGCCGGCGGCGCTCACCTCCCTCGCCCTCCACGGCGCCCGGTTCTATCCGGGCAACGACTCGTGGGGGCCGGTGAGCGTCTGGACCCACGGGGGGTTCGCGCAGTCGTACCGATTCGACGCGACGGGGAGTTCGGGAGTCCTCGAGGCGCTCGTCGCCCCATCGTACCTCGTCGGGGCCACGACCGCCGAGCAGCTGGTCGAGTTTGACGTCGGGACGGGTCGCACGCTCGCGAATGTGAGCGAGACCGGCCTGTCGGAGGTCGCCGGCCTCAGTGGCGTGGCTGGGGACGCGCTGGTGCTCGAGGCGGGCGGGAACTACTCCCTCGTCAACCTCACGACCGGGGCCACGGTGTCGTTCGCTTCGCCTGGGCCGGCGAACTCCCACTTGATCTCCGCCGAGTTCGTGGAGGACGCCCCCACGACGCTCGCGCTCCTCTACCGTTCCCAGTACGCGACCGAAACGATCCTGTTCGACCTTCCGACCGGGCAGGTCGTCGCCAAGCTCCCGACCGGTCCGGATGCGACGACCGTCCGGGCGATCTTCGGGGACGGGCGCTACGACGTTTTCGAGAACGGGCCCGCGGGGATCGTCGGATGGGCCCTGAGCGGGTCGTCCGTTGCGAACCTGACCGACATCCCGCTGGCGCACGTTACCAGTTTCGGCCTCGTGCAGGACGGAGCCTCGATCCTGGTCTACTCCCTCGTAGCCAACTCCACTTCCGCGCAACCCATCGTCGCTCTCGACCTCGCGGAGGAGGCCGCCCTCCTCCCGGCCATCGCCGGCGGGACGCAGAGGAACGCTCCGACTCCCTCGACGGCGGGGGGCACGAACTACCTGTTGGTGGTGGCGCTCGCCGCCGCAGCCGTCGTCGCCCTCCTCGCGGTCGTGGCCATCGTCACGCGCCGCCGCCGGCCCCCACCGGCGCCCGAAGAGCGCGCCCCGGAATCCCCCGTACGCACGGAGCCGCCGTCCTCCCCTCCGCCGGGAACGGGGTGACGCCAATGATCCGGCCCCACCCCGCGCGTTCCGTCCGAAGGGGGCAGGCCCGCCCGCTCGGGTGGGCCGCTGTCCTCCTGCTGGCGATCGTGGTCGTGGTGCCGGGCGGCCCGGTATCGCGAGCGACGGGGATGAAATCGGTCGCACCGATGCCGGTGGTCGCTCCCAACTTACGGATGGCCGGCATTCCGGGGCCCGGGTCCCTACCCGCGTCTCCTCTCGCCTCCGGCGGGTCGGCCCTCGAGGACGCCTCGGGACTCCCGCAGTGGATCAACGTCACGGGCGGCCCGAACGCGTCCCACCCTCCGGCGACCACCCTCGGCGCAATCGCCTACGACCCGATCGCGCAGGAATCCGTGCTGTTCGGCGGCTGCACCGGTACCGAGTGCCCCGACGCCCTGACGTGGGTGTTCGCGAACGCCACGTGGATCAACGTGACGAACCCGACGGATTCGCCGCCGGCCCGGTACGGCGGAGCGATGGACTACGACGCCAACCTCCAGGGAATCCTGCTGTTCGGCGGGGTCGGAACGTCGCTGAACGACCTGAACGACACGTGGCTGTTCCACGACGGCTCCTGGACCGACATCTCGGGATGGAGCGCGACGGCCCCCGCCCCCCGCTCGTTCGCGAGCCTGGCCTTCGACCCGGAGCCCGAGGAGAACGGTTCCGTCCTCCTCGGCGGCTACGTCGGCGGCGTCGGCTACGTCAACGACACGTGGGTCTTCGAGGGCGGAGCGGGCTGGGTCTCGCTCGCCACGTCCGCCGCCCCACCGCCGACCGGCCGCGCCCAGATGGCGTTCGATCCGGCGGAGTCGGCGGTCGTCGTCTTCGGCTGCGGCTACGGCTGCAGTTCCCCGAACGAGACGTGGGAGCTGTACTCCGGACAATGGTGGCCGGTCGCTGGGACCGGCCCAGTTCCCCCGTACCGGTACGACGCGGCGATGAGCTACGACGCCGCCCTGTCCGAGATCGTCATGTTCGGGGGCTGGGGATTCGCCGGCGCCCTCAACGACACGTGGACGTTCGCGCACGGAGCGTGGACCAACGTCACCAGCGAGATCGGCTCGGCTCCCCCCGGACGGTGGGTCGGCGCGATGGCCGGGGACAGCGGCACGTTCCCCCCGCTCTTGTTCGGCGGCACCCGGACGTTCTACGGGAACGGGGCCGTCGCGGACACCTGGGTCCTGGAGGCTCCGCCCACGGTCTCGCCGCTCGCCACCCCGTCGTACGCCGAGACGTCGGTCCCGGTCACCGTCGGAGCCACGGTCTCCGGCGGCACGGCTCCGTACACGGCCGTCGTGGGGTTCGGGGATGGCTCGCAAGAGGGGGTCGCGGTGGTGGCCGGTGCCTTCCAGCTCTCGCACGCCTACGGGGCCAGCGGGTCGTACACCCCATGGGTGAACGTCACCGACGCCGCCGGCGCGCGGGCGAATGGGGGAGCCGCGGGAGCGGTGGTCGTCCGCTCCGGGCCGGCCGCCGCGTCCCGGCTCGGCCCGTGGGCCGGAGACGCCGGGATCGCGATCGCCCTCGATGGCGAAACGGTCGCCGGGGGATCCGCGCCGTACGCCTATTCCTGGGAGTTCGGGGACGGCACGACGGCGTCCGGCCGGAATGCGACCCACGCGTACGCGACGCCGGGTTCGTACGCCGGAAACTGGACGGTGACCGACGCCCTCGGCGGGACCGCCCGGGCCTCATTCGATGTCGTGGTGCAGGCGACGCCGACCCTCGCCCTCGGCGCCTCCACCCTCGTCGCCGGGGCGCCCGGGACGACGTACGCGAACGTCACCGGCGGCACGGCTCCGATCCAGTTCAGCTGGCGGTTTTCGGATGGCGGCGCGAGCGCCTCGCCGTTCGCTCGTCACACGTTCGCATCGGCCGGAACCTATACGATCGAGGCGTGGGCGAACGATTCGGTCGGCGGATCGGCCCACGCGAGCACTACCGTCACGGTGGTGCCGGCCCCGCCGCCCCAAGGTTCTTCGAGTGCCCACGCCGCCGGCCCGCCCGGGTGGTTTTGGCCGGCCATCGCGGGATTGGCCGCGTTGGGGGTCCTCGGAACCGTGGTGATGGTGGGGCGAAGGCGCCCCCGCGAGCCGGTGTGATCCACCAACCTCCGGGGCCGACCGGAGGGCGTTCCTCGTCGGCCGGGACGAAGTCTCTCCTCGGCCCGGCCGGGCTTCCGGATTCCTCGGGAGGCCGGAGCGAGTTCGACGGGGGCCTTCGGGCGCGCGGTTCGGACCGCCGCCCTTTCGTCGAAGAGCGCCCCCCCGAAGACGCCAGCTTGCCGTTCGAGCCGGTTCTGTCAATTTTCGGGGGACGGCAGGGGTGTACGAGGGCGCGTTCCATTTTGCGGGACGGCGAGCGCTCTCTCAGCCCGACCCGAGCCCCTTCGTAGAGATGCGGCCCGTCCGCCGGTCCGACACGAAGTAGATGATCGAGGCC
>DASYOF010000157.1:0-4448 GCA_036007995.1 Thermoplasmata archaeon | reverse complement strand
GCGACGTCCATCCGGTCGGGGTCAAGCCGCGCGCCGGTCGGTTCACCGACGAGGCCGAGCGACCCGGGCGGAGTTCCCGCGAGGCGTACCGGGAGAAGCCGGCCGGAATGGCCGGAGAGACCGACCGACGGCACGCCCGCGTCGGCGAGCGCGTTGACCACCCGCGCGTTGATGCGGCCCGCGAGCACCTCGATGACGACGTCGAGGAGCGCGCGGTCGGTCACGCGCTGGCCGTCGACCTTCCGGGTCGGGAGGCCGAGCTCGGCGGCCCGCTCGGTGACCTCGTCGCCGCCGCCGTGGACGACGACGACGTCGCGGCCGGCCCGCTGGGCGCTGAGCACAAAGGCGACGACCGCGGGGAGCGTGCCGTCGGGAGCGATCTCGCGACCGCCGACCTTGAGGACGATCGGGACCTCGGACATGGTCAGGTCCGGTACGCCGCGTTGATCTGGACGTAGGCGTAGGAGAGGTCGCATCCCCACGCGGTCGCGCTCGCCCGCCCCTCGTGGAGGCGGACTTCGAGCGGCACCTCGTCGAGCTGGCGGAGCAGGTCCCGGATCCGGGCGCCGCCGCCGTTCTCGAGCGCCGGCGCCGGACGTCCCTGGACGATCAACGGGACCGACTGGCGGGGCCGGAGGATCGCGACGTCCATCCGGTCGGGGTCAAGCCGCGCGCCGGAGTACCCGAGTGCGCACGCGATCCGTCCGACGTTGGGGTCCGCGCCGAACAGCGCGGCCTTGACGAGCGTCGAGCCCACGACCGCCCGGGCGGCGGCGCGGGCGTCGTCGAGGTTCCGCGCCCCCGTGACGCGGACGGTGAGGAGCTTCGTCGCGCCTTCCCCGTCGCGGGCGACCTGGCGCGCGAGCGATTCGAGGACCGAGTGGACCGCTTCCGCGAACGCGGGGTCCTCGTCGGCGCTCGCTCCACCGGCCTCGCCGTTCGCGAGGACGTAGATCGTGTCGTTCGTGCTGGTGTCGCCGTCGACGCTCACCATGTTGAACGTCGATTCGGTCTCGTGGGCGAGCACCCGCAGAAGCGCCGGGGGCCGGACCTTCGCGTCGGTGGTCAGGAAGGCGAGCGTCGTCGCGTGGAGCGGGCCGAGCCGGGGCGCGATCATGCCGCTCCCTTTCGCCATGCCCCCGACGCGGACGACGGTCCCATCCTTGAGACGCGCCTTCACCGAGGCGACCTTTGCCCGCGTGTCGGTCGTGAGGATGGCGTGGGCCGCCCGTTCGGCCCCGTCCCCCGCTCCTTCGATCGCGCCCTTCAGCTGCGGAAGGGCCGCGACGACGCGGTCGAGCGGAAGGCGAGGCCCGATCACTCCGGTGCACGCCGGCAAGAGCGACCCCACGGGCAGCTCGAATTCGGCCTCGGCGGCTTCGAGCAGTTTCCGGTTGTCCTCGATCCCTTCCGGCCCGGTCAGCGCGTTCGCGACCCCCGAGACCGTCAGGATCCCCCGGATGCCGCTTGGCGACCCGGCGAGCCGTTCGACGCCGAGCGTGACCGGGGCCGCGCGGACCCGGTTCTGGGTGAACACCCCGGCCGCGGTGCACGGGGAATCCGAGAGCACGAGGGAAAGGTCCGAACGGCCGCTCCGCTTGACGCCGCTCGCGACGCCGGCCGCCCGGAAACCGCGGGGCGCCGTGATGCCGCCGGCCACGCGCAGCATCGGCGTCGTCACACTCCGAATCCGGGGTGGGCGAGGCCCGAGGTCTCGTCGAGGCCGAGCATCAGATTGGCGTTCTGGATCGCCTGCGCCGCCCCGCCCTTCCCGAGGTTGTCGAGGGCGCTGAACACGACCGGCGCGCCGCTGACGGCCTGGACCGACAGGTAGCACCGGTTCGTCCCCTGCGCCCACGGGAGGCGCGGGACCCCACCCACCCGAACGAACGGGGACGCCTGGTACCGGGCGGCGTACAGGTCCGCCCACCGGCCCGCGTCGGCCGCGCCGGCCGGGGAGGCGTAGATCGAACAGAAGATGCCGCGGACCAGCGGGACCAGGTGCGGGACGAAGACGATCGGCACCGGGCCGGCGCCGAGGCGGCCGAGCGCCGCGGCCATCTCCGGCGCGTGCCGGTGCTCGGGGGCGCCGTACGGAAGGACCGTGAGGGCGGCCTCAGGGTGATGCGCGTTCGAGGTCGGCTGCGCGCCCGCGCCGGAGGAGCCGGTCTTCGCATCCACGACCACCGGGCCCTGGATCTCGGCGGCCGCGGCCAAGGGCGCGAGGGCGAGCAACGTCGCGGTCGGGAAGCACCCTGGATTCGCCACCAGCCGCGCCTTGCGCACCTGGTCGCCGAACAGCTCGGGGAGGCCGTAGACCGCCTCGCCCAGGTGATCGGGATCGGCGTGCGGCCGGCCGTACACCCGCTCGTACTCGGCGGCGACCGGCAACCGGTAGTCCGGCCCGAGGTCCACCACGCGAATGCCGCGCTCGAGCAGCGTTGGGACGACGGTCATCGCCTCCCCGGCACCTTGCGCGAGGAACGCCACGTCCGCGTCGATCCCGTTCGCCTCCGGTCGGATCACGAGGTCCGCGAACCGTTCGACGTTCGGCGCGACCGCGCCCACGGTCTTGCCGGCCTGACTGCGGGACACCGCCTCGGTGAGTTCGAGGTCCGGATGGTACGAGAGAAGACGGAGCAACTCGCCCCCAAGGTACCCGCTCGCGCCGAGCACCGCTGCCTTCGCCATTGGGGGGAGAACTGCCGCGGCCATCGGGCCGTACGATATTGAGTGTGGTGTCCCGCCGGGGTCGTACGGTTCCGCTAGGTGTTCCCCACGCGACTGACGGGCGCGCGCTACTCCGGCGTCACCACCGCACCGGGGGGCACGAGCGTGGAGAGGACCTGGAACGCGCGGATCGAATCGCGGTCGCGGAAGACGAACAGCGAATCGGTGTGGACGCTCACGGTCTCGAGGCAGTTGATCCCGCCGCGGAACAGCGCCTCGGCCATGTACGCCAGCACGCCCGGGATCTCCGCGACCTCTGGTCGGCTCCGGAAGGCGAGGACCGAGAGTCCCCTCTCGATGCCGAGGACGAGGCGGACCGGGACCGTCGATTTCACCTCGGCGAGGAGCGTCTCCTCACACAGCACGGTGATCGCGCGGGTGCCGATGAGGATCTCGAAGAGCCGGCGGCCGGGGGCTTCCGTCAGCACGCGCCGCCCGAGGGCCAGGAGCTCGTCGACCGCCTCCCAATCGTCGCGAAGCCGCACGATCGCGACGCGGGCATGGACCTCGAGGCGGCTCTCGCGTACGAGCTGGCGCACCTTCTCGATCGCCGGGTCCTCGAGCGAGAGTCCGCGCTGGTACCGGCGAACGGCGACCGTGACCGCCTCCTCGCTGGTCACCCCGGTCTCGGCCTCGACGCGGCGCGCGAGGGCCGTGTAGTTCACGAGGTCGTCGCGGAGCGCCTCGCGGACGCTCGGGTGCTCGTCGATGTACTGCCGCGTCGCGTCGGCCGCCGACGGGCCGGCGCGGTTCGAGCGCCGCACGGACCGCGCACGAACCGGCGCACCTTAACGTGTCCTTACGAGGGGGCTGAAGCCCGGACCGGCGTCCCGCACGCGGGGCACGCCGAGGCGCCGACCGGAACCGGCGCATCGCACGTGTCGCACCAGCCGGCGTCGGTCGCCGCGGTCGGCTCGAACGCGTCCCCGGCGGTCGGCGCGCGCGACGGGCGGGACGGTGCGACCGCGGTGGTCCCGGCGGGTGGCGGCGCGCGCGGGACGCTCGCGGTCGTCGCGGTTGATGCGAAACCCGGTGCGTACACCCGGTCGCCGGCCACGTGCGCCGGCACGGTTGCCGCCCGTGCCGGGGCCGTGGCGGGAACGACGGCCCCAACGACCGGCGTCGTCGTCGAGGTACCGCCGCTCGGGCCGTTCGGGGGGGCAGGGAGCGCCGACTGCGCGCCGGGTGGGGGAGTTCCCGGCGTCGCGGGTCCGGCCGGTCCCGGAGGCGGGGGGAACGGGCTCGGGCGCCGGCGTGCGTCGAGCTTGCGCTTGTGGCGCGCGCTGAGAAGGAGCCCCACACCGACCGCGATCGCCATGATGGCGACGAAGCCGGCGATGTTGTACGGGTAGGTCTGGAGCGCCGCGAACAACCCGGAGAGACCGTCGAGGTTGACCGCCACGTTCGTCTGGTTCGAGCCGTAGTACCCGCCTCCCGTGACCGTCACGGAGACCGAGGCGGCGGTGCCGAAGTAGCACCCGGGGACGGTGAGCCCGACGGCGAACGAGCCGTTCGTGTCGGTGGAACCGGTCGCGGTGGCGAGCACGCCGCCGCACGGGCCGTTGTACGAGACGGAGTCGAGCTGGACGTACACCGACAGCGCCGGGAGGGGCGCATGACTCGTGGCGTTGGTGGCGGCAATCGCGATGGTCAACGTCCCGCCCGGCGCGACGGGCTGGGGAGTGACGGTGAGCGACACCTGGGCGTAGGTGCCTGCG
>DASYOF010000156.1:0-2379 GCA_036007995.1 Thermoplasmata archaeon | reverse complement strand
GCGATGGGTCGGCCGCACTCCTCGACTCCCGATCATTCGACGGCGGGTGGGCCGAAGGTCCGCCGCTCGTCGGCCTCCGGCGCGGCGGCCCGGGCGCGCTGGGCGACGGTGGGGTTCGGACTGGTGCTCGTCCTCGCTTCGACGCTGATCGGGAGCGCGGCCGGCCATTCGAACGCGGCTTCGGGCCCTTCGGTGGTCGCCATCTTCCAGTCGAACAACACCACGGAGCAGAGCAACCTGACCGTCTCGATGGTCGTGACCGACCCAGCCGCCTTCCAGTTCGTGTTCTTCCAGTTCTGCCAGCTCTCGTCCTCGGTCTGCTACACCCCGGCGATCGTCATGACCCTCCACGGGGCCGACACCTTCGTCGGGACGACGAAACGGATGTCGGCGTACGCCGGGATGCTCGACGGCGTCAAAGCCGGCTACAACATCACGATCGAGTACACGAACGGGACCAACGCCTCCGAGCCGGCGCTCCCCAACACGTTCCCCGGTCTGACGGTCGTCACGACCGTCGCCAACTACTACGACTTCGAGATGGTGGTCGTCCCGCAGACGTTCGGCCTGAGCGGGGTGGTCTCCAACGCCGCCACGCACACTGCGATCGCGGGGGCGAGCGTCTCGTTGAGCCCGGGCAACTTCTCGACGGCCCATACCGACTCGTCCGGAGCGTACACGTTCGCGGCGGTGGCGAACGGGAGTTACTCGCTGACGGTGAGCGACCCGGGCTATCCGGACACCGTCACGACGGTCAAGATCAACGGGCAGAACGACGTCCAGAACGTCGCGGTATCGAACACCACGGGCGCCAATACCGGTCCCCCGCCCGAAAAGGGTGCCGGGAACTTCTTCACCAGTCCGAGCGGCCTCGCCGTTATCGGGGGCGCCGCGGTCGCCGTCGTTGTCGTCGCCCTCGCCGCGGTCCTGCTCTTCAGACGGCGAAAAACCGCCCGGGACCCGGTCGACCCGGCTCGCGCGGACGCTTCGCCGCCCGGTCCGGAAGGACCGAACTGACGGAGGAGACATCGTGCGGCGACTCCGATTCCTCCTGCTCGTGGGCCTCGTCCTGGCCCTTCTCGCCTCGGTGCTGTTCGTCGGTCAGTCCGCCCCGCCCGCCTCCGCGAGCGGGTCGTCCGCGCCCGACTTCACGCTGAACGACATCTACGGGCACCCGTTCACCCTCTCCAGCTACCGGTCCAGCGCCGTCGTCGTGATCGAGTTCACCTCGCTCTCCTGCAGCGAATGCCAGATCGTGGAGCAGAGCATGATGACTCTGTACTCGACCTACAACGACACCGGAAAGACGAACGTTCAGATCATCTCGGTCTACATCGAGCCCCAGTTCGGGGACTCGGTCCCGGCGCTGAAGGCGTATCACAACAAGAACAACATTACGTGGTGGATGGCCCAGGACACGTCGAGCTTGGCCGTCTCGCGAGCCTACGGCGTCAGCGTCATCCCGAACGTCGTGATGGTCGACAAGCAGGGCGACGTCGTCTACCAGCAGACCGGGGCCCAGAGCACGAGCCAGCTCGAGGCGAGCATCTCGCAATCGCTCGCGGGCAAGGCGGCGCCGATCTCGCTCGTGACCGTAAGCGTCTTTTCGCTCGCCATGGTCGCCGGCGTCTCGACGTTCTTCTCGCCGTGCGCGTTTCCGATGTTCCCGGGCTACATGAGCCTCTTTCTCGGCTTGAACGCCACGAAAACGGAATCGACCCCGGCGTTCGGAGGGTCGTACAAGGGCGCCGCCCGTCGCGCGGCGCTGGCCGGGTCGATCACCGCGCTCGGCATGATCGTGGTCTTCCTCGTGGTCGGGATCGCGCTGATCGTCGCAGCGAGCGCCGTCAGCGGCTACATCCCGTACTTACTGATCGTCGTCGGGGTTGTGCTCGTCGGTCTGGGGGCGCTCCTGTTGACGAACTTGCAGTACTGGCGGGTCGTCGAACCGCTCCAGCGTCTTTGGCAGCGGATCCGGGGCAAGCCGGCGAACCCGGAGGTCGTCGGCGCGGACACGCCGGCGTCGGGCGGGCGGTTCTACCTGAAGCTGTTCAGCTACGGGATGGGATACGCCGCGGCGGCCGCGGGCTGCGTCGCGCCGGTCATCTTTTCCGCCATCATCGCCGGGCTGGCCCTCGGCCTCCTCGGCGGCATCATCAACATCCTGATCTACAGCCTGACCGCCGCGCTCTTGATGATCGTCGTGACGGTCCTCCTCGCGATGGCGGGGAAGCGGTTCGTCAACCAGCTGAAGGCGTACACGCCCGTCATCAAGAAGGTCAGCGCCGCGGTCCTGATCATTGTCGGCGTTTACCTGGTCTACTTCTACTACACCGCGTGGATCGCCTAAGCCACGAGCTGACGAGGGCCAAGCGGAAG
>DASYOF010000155.1:0-3514 GCA_036007995.1 Thermoplasmata archaeon | reverse complement strand
TTCCCGGCGCTCGTGCGGCCTACGGGGTCGTCGCAACGATCCAGCTCGGGAGCGCCCCGTACGGGTCCGTCTTCGATGGCGGCACCTCCCAGCTGTTCGTCTCGCAGCCGCAAGGGAACGACGTGAGCGTGGTGTCGACGGTCTCGAACTCGGTGGTGCGCAACGTCACCGTCGGGACCCAGCCGGAAGGCGTGGCGTACGACCCCGGGAAGGGCGCGGTGTTCGTCACCAACAACGGCTCGGGCACCGTGAGCGTCGTCGCCGACTCGAACGACACGGTCGTCGCGACGATCCCGGTGGGTAACGGCCCCACCGGCGCCGCGTACGACCCCGTCCGGGGCGAGGTCTTCGTCACGAACTTCCTGGCCGGCACGGTCAGCATCCTCTCGGACGCGAACGATACGTTGGTCGGCACCGTCGCGGTCGGGTCCGGCCCGGGCCCGATCGTCTACGACGGCGCGAAAGGCGAGATGTTCGTCGCGAACGAGTACTCGAGCAACGTGAGCGTCATCGCCGACGCCAATCGGACGGTGGTCGCCTCGGTCCCGGTGGGGCTCGGACCGTTCGGAGAGGCGTACGACCCGGCGAAAGGCGAGTTGTTCATCGTGAACGCCGAATCGGACAACGTCAGTATCCTCACCGACGCGAACAACACCCTCGTCGGCTCGGTCCCGGTCGGGTCCTCCCCGGTCGGCCCCGCCTACGACCCGGCGCGGGGACGAATCCTCGTGCCGAACTACGGCTCCGGCAACGTGAGCGTGATCTCCGACAGCACCGACGCCGGGGTCGGATCGGTCCGCGTGGGCTCCAATCCGTGGGGCGCGGTGTACGCCGCCTCCAACCAGGAGATCTACGTCGGAAACCGGGCGAACGACACCCTCTCGGTCCTGAGCGCCTCGACGTCCCCCCCCACGTACTCCGTGGAGTTCACCGAGACCGGTCTTCCGAGCGGAACGAACTGGTCCGTCACCCTGAACGGCTCCGTCGCGGTCTCGGCGACCAGCACGATCGAGTTCTCGGAGACGGACGGGGCGTACGCGTACTCGGTCGGGGCGGTCCCCGGATTCCGTGCCGCGCCCGACCAGTCGAACCTCACCGTCAACAATTCGGCGATCGCGACCGTCATCACGTTCACCGCGACGACCCGCGGCGCGTACGCCGTGACGTTCCAGGAGAGCGGCCTCGCCTCGGGAACGAGCTGGTCGGTGACGCTCGCCGGGTCGACCCGCCTCTCGGCCACGAACGTCGTCCAGTTCGTCGTCCCGAACGGCTCCCGGTCGTATACTGTGAACCCGGTCGTCGGCTACCGGATCGGTGCGCCGACCGGCACGGTCGACGTTGCCGGCGGCCCGAGGGCCGTGCCGGTCCTGTTCACCGAAAACGGCTCGGCGGCGCAGTTCGCCGTGACGTTCACCGAGTCCGGCCTGATCTCCGGCACCAATTGGTCGGTCACGATCGGCCTCGCGACGACGTTCGGGATCGGGGGGTCCGTCACGCTCCCCGAAGCCAACGGGTCGTACACTTACGTCATCGGAACCGTCCCCGGCTACCGGGCGACGCCCACCTCCGGGCCCCTGACGGTGAACGGTACGGCGGTGACCGTACCCGTCACGTTCGCGACCGGGAGCGGCGCCCCGCCGAAAACCGGGGTCGGGACCCCGCTTCTCGACTACGCGGTTGTGGCGGTGGTCATTATTCTCGTCGTCGCCGCGATCCTTGCGATGGCGGCTCCCGTCCGGTCCGGGCCGCCCCCGACGACGCCGACCCGTCGACCAGCTACGGGACCCCCGAAGGCGAGGGCGACCGGGCCGCGTGGCCCGGAAAGCTCCGGGCGCCCGGCCGCCGTTGAGGTCACGCGCTCCCAAACCGTTCCGCCGGACCGCGCCCGGCGACCAATCGACAATCGACAACCGCCCGCCGGTCCCTCCCCCCAGTAGGGCGACGGACCCGCGCGACCGCTCACTCGTGAGCGTCGGGGCGCGTGTGGTCGTCCTCCGGCTCTGGTCACGGGGCGGGTGGTCCGGCGCCCGCAGCGGTTCCCCCCAGCGCTCGGGAGGCGAGCGCCGCGATCGGGGTTCGGCGAATCTTCGGATTCGCCGGGCGTAGCGCCGCGGAGGGCCGAGACGCCGACCACGCGGCTTGATGCTGACCGAACGCCTGCGGGTCCCGGGGCGGAAGGCGTTGGAGGTACGGATCGGTCGGGGCTGGTTGCGCGGGAAGGATCGCTCGCCTTTGGCCGGTGCGGCCACCATCGGACTGCTCGCTTCGCTGCTCCTCGCGACCGGGGTCGTCGCCGCCGCTTCCCCGAGTCCGCCGTTGGGAAGCCACGTTCTCCTGGGTCCCACGTGCGTCGCCCCGCACGTGACCTGCCGCATCCACATGGTGCCGGCCTCCGGCGCGGTCAACAATCCGATCACACTCCACGCGTTCTACTTCTACCCGAACGACGCGTACACCGTCAAGCTCTGGAACCGTGTCGCCGGGTCCGGCGGTACCTGGCTCAAACTCGCCTCCGGCCCAACCGGTTTCGGCGCCGGTGCCAGCAACTTCACCGCGCACTTCAAAGTCCCGATCGACCCGGTCGGGAAGTACACCGTCTTCGTCTCCGACTTCACGGGCGACAACGTCTCGGCCCCGTTCGAGATCACCCACTTGACCCCCACTCCGAACTCCGGGGCGGCCGGTGGTTCGGTCGCGGTGAAAGGCTCGGGGTTCCTCCCGCTCGCCACCGTGAGCCTCACGCTCGCTGGGACGACGCTCGCCACCGTCGGCGGATGTAGCACCAACGCCCACGGAGTCATCATCCAGGGCGGCTCGTGCGTATTCAAGATCCCCAGCCTCACGGCCGGGTCCTACAAGCTCGCGGCGACCGACGGAAAGTACCTCGCCAAGGTGACCTTCACGGTGACCTGAGCCGAGTTCGCTCGTCGGCCTCCGGCCTCCCGACCTACCGCTCGGAGCGTCTCTTGAAAGCGCGCGCCGACCGACGTCCGGGGTCCAGGAATCCTGGCGGGGCCGGCGGAGTCGTTGGGGCGGGCGCGATGGCGGCCCGGCGCTATTCGACCGAGCCGCTCACCCCCCGGACTTGGGGCGCTTTTGCCCGTCTCGTCGAGAAGCACAACGGGATCTTCGGGGGCTGCTGGTGCATCTCCTTCCACCTCGGCCCCGACGAAGGGAAGCGGAAGGCCGCCGAGTATCGGGCGATGAAGGAGCGTCGGGTCCGGGAGGGACGGGCCCATGCGGCGATGGTGTTCGACGGACCGGCCGCCGTCGGATGGTGCCAGTTCGGCCCCCCGGCGGAACTTCCGAACATCCGGAGCCGGAAGCAGTATGAGGAGGGTCTCCGCGAGATACCCGATTGGCGGATCACCTGTTTCTTCATCGACCGCGAGCGCCGCGGGGCGGGGATCGCGACGCTCGCCCTCGACGCGGCGTTGCGGGAGATCGCGCGTCTCGGAGGGGGAACGGTCGAGGCGTACCCGGAGGACGTCGAGGGCCGGCAAGTCTCGCGCTC
>DASYOF010000154.1:0-3358 GCA_036007995.1 Thermoplasmata archaeon | reverse complement strand
GCGTGGCCGAACCGACGTCGGAAGCGATCTGGGTGGAGAAGTACCGCCCCCGGTCGCTGAGCGAGATGGTCGGTCAGGAGGGCGTCGTGCCGCTCCTGCGGGCGTACGCGGCCCGGCGATCGCTCCCCCACCTTCTGTTCGCCGGCGCCCCCGGCACCGGCAAGACGACCGCCGCGCTCGCGCTGGCCCATGATCTCCTCGGCGAGGAGTGGCGTCAGAACTTCCTCGAGCTCAACGCTTCCGACGAGCGCGGGATCGACACGGTCCGGACGACGATCAAGGGGTACGCCCGGAGCGCGCCGATCGGCGGAGTCGGGTTCAAGCTCCTGTTCCTCGACGAGGCGGACAACCTGACCAGCGAGGCGCAGGGATCGCTCCGCCGGATGATGGAGCGGTACTCGGCCGCCTGCCGGTTCATCCTCTCGTGCAACTATTCGAGTCGGATCATCGACCCGATCCAATCGCGTTGCGCCGTGTTCCGGTTCCGGGGGCTGTCCCCGGAGGAGATGCGAAAGCAGCTCGCCCGCATCGCGACCGGGGAGAAGCTCCAGGTGGACGACGACGCCTACGCCGCGATCGCGGAGCAGGCGGACGGCGACCTTCGCCGCGCGACGAACCTTCTCCAGCTCGCGGCCGCGCCGGGGGTCCCGATCACGCGCGCCACGGTCGAGGGGGCGACGACCCAGCCGATCCGGCCCGAGGTCGAGGCGATGGTGACCCTCGCCCTCTCGGGCCGGTTCTTCGACGCGCGCGAGCGGCTCTACCAGCTGTTCGTCGAGCGGGGCGCGAGCGGGGAGGACATCCTGCGCGCCGTGCACCGATATCTGCCCGACCTCCCCGACTCCACGATCGCGCTCCGCGAGAAGATCGCGCTCATCGACCATCTCGCCGAGGTCGACTTCCGTCTCGCGCAGGGAGCGTCGGAGCGCGTCCAGATGGAGAGCGTGCTCGCCCGGCTCGCGCTGTTCCGGCCCGCCAGCACCGCGCGGTCGGCATGACCCGGCAGCGCCGCATCCACACGAAGCCCCTCACGTACCGACGCGCCGTCGTCGAAGGGTCCCTCACGATCCGGCCGGCCACCGCGAAAGCGATCCGCGAGGGCCGTGTGAAGAAGGGCGACCCGATCGCGGCGGCGGAGCTCGCCGGCCTGCTCGCGATGAAGCGGACCCCCGACCTGATCCCCCACTGCCACCCGGTGCCGCTGACCGGGGGTCGCGTCGACGTGACGGTCCAGGCTCGAACCGTGCGGGTCGTCGCCGAGGCGGAAGCGCTCTATCGGACGGGCGTCGAAATGGAGGCGCTGGTCGGCGCGAGCATCGCGCTCCTGACCGTCTGGGATATGGTCAAATACCTCGAAAAGGACGCGCGCGGCGGCTACCCGGCGACGCGGCTCGGACCCGTCGCGGTCGTCACGAAGGAGAAACGAACGATGAGGTCGGCACGATGACCGCTCCGGAGCAGTCGCCCTCCCACGGCCGACACCACCTTGGCGGCGGCCGTGCGATCCAGTTCGGCGTCCTCTCCGTCTCCGACACCCATACCGAGGAGGACGACGTGTCGGGCCACCTCGCCCGGGACCTCCTCCTCGCCGCGGGCCACAAGGTGCCGAAGTACCATCTGGTCGCGAACTCCGTCGCCGACGTCCGCGATGCGCTCGACCCGTGGCTCGACGGTCGCGAGGTCGAGGCGATCCTCACGATCGGCGGCACCGGGGCGAGCTCGCGCGACCTCACGGTCAACGCCCTCGAGACGATGGCGGGCCGCGTCCTCCCCGGTTTCGGCGAGCTGTACCGCTCGCTCAGCTTCCAGGACGTCGGTCCGCTCGCGATCCTGAGCCGGGCCTCCCTGTTCGTCGTGAAGTTGAAGCCGGTGTTCGCGCTCCCCGGGTCGGAACGGGCGGTCCGCACCGCGGTCGAGCGCCTCGTGGTGCCGGCGGTCCAGCACCTCGTCGAAGAGCTCGAGCGGTAGGCCGCTAGCGGCGCGGCCCCACCGACAGCGCCCCCATCGGGGGCGGGCCGGGGTCGAGCAGTTGCGGCGGAAGCCCTTGCGCCCGGCAGAAGTCCCCCCAGGCCGGGTTCGACTCCGTGTGGTGCGCGAGGAGGATCCCGCCGGGGGTGAGCGAGCTCCACGCGTGGTGCAACTCGAAGCGGGAGCGGTCGACGTCGTGGGCGTTGTCGAGGAACGCGAGGTCGGTCCCTCGGCCGGGGTCGAACACTTCGCGCAGCCGGTCTTCCGCGTTGCCGAGGACGAGCGTCCAGCGGGACCGGAGCGCGGGAGGTACGAAGGCGCCGACGGAGACCAGGCCGACGCCGCTCGCGCGGCCGTTCGGCGACCCGGGGCCGATCGAGACGAGCTCGCCCGAGCCGTTCGCTTCGAGGGCCGCCAGGATCCAGCTCGACGAATACCCCGGGCCGACCCCGGTCTCGACGACCCGGGTGGGCCGGGCCGCGCGGACGAGCAAGTACAGGAGCGCTCCCTGCGGGAGCTCCTGCGTGTAGGCGAGGCTCGCGCCGCGCTGCAGGAGGAGGTCCGGGAGGTCGCTCTCGGAGAGTTCGTGCCGGACCTGGCGCATCGTCTCGTTGGAGGCGCCCGTCAGAGCGGCGATCTGGTCGAGCGCGGACTGGCGGTGGAACAACATCCGGTTCCGCAGGTCCTTGCGCGCGGCCGGCGACAGGAGGACGGGCGGACGCGGGCTCACGTCGCTGGACGGCACCACGCCGCCCGCCGGCGACGGCATCGGCGGGGCGGTGGCTCGGCCGGAAGCTCGGGCGCTCGCAGGTTGCATGGCGTCCCCTATGCGGCGCGGATTACATAGACCATCCGGAGGCCCGACCGACGGGGCGGTGGCGTTCGCACCACCCGAGTACCAAAACGGCCCACACGGCTTAACTATCCGAGCGCTCATTCCAACGACGAGCGTACCGGGAATGAGCGTCCAGGAACTCGATGGGTCGGGATTCGACAAGTTCTCCGGCGGAAGCACCGTCGCCGTCGTGGACGTCTGGGCGCCGTGGTGCGGACCGTGCCGGATGGTCTCCCCGATCGTCGAGCGCCTCGCCCAGCGGTACCAAGGAAAGGTCGCCTTCGGCAAACTCAACAGCGACGACCATGGGGAGAAGGCGGGCCAGCTCGGGATCATGAGCATCCCGACCCTCCTCTTCTACAAGGACGGCAAACTCGTCGACCGGATCGTCGGGGCCTACCCCGAAGAGGTCATCGACGAGCACATCCGGAAGCTCCTCTGACTGGTCCGCCCGGGGAGCGAGCGAGCGGGAACGACCCGCCCCGTTGACGACGTCGATTTTTCCGAAACGACGTCGCCGCTACGTGCCGTCGGGAGCGGTCCGTGAGCGACAGC
>DASYOF010000153.1:0-3337 GCA_036007995.1 Thermoplasmata archaeon | reverse complement strand
CGCCCAGGTCGTCGGCGGCATCGTCGGCATCCTCGTGGTCTTCGGCGTCGTCCACGGCTCGACCGTCCCGTTCGACCTCGCGCAGGGGGCGGCGCTCGGCTCCCAGTGCTACTCCGGCTCGGGAGCTCCCCAGGGCTGCGGGTTCTCGGTCGGCTCGGTGTTCCTGTTAGAGCTCGCCCTCACGTTCGTGTTCGTCCTCGTGATCCAGTTCGTGACCCGGTCGGAGAACGGGGCGAAGAACCTCGCGCCGCTCGCGATCGGGGCCACGCTCCTCGTGACGAACCTCGTCGCGATCAACGTCGACGGGGCGTCGATCAACCCGGTCCGCAGCTTCTCCCCGGCGGTCGTCTCCCTCTACTGGTCGAACGCGACGTGGGCGATCCAGGAATCGTGGCTCTTCTGGGTGGCGCCGATCCTCGGCGGCCTGCTCGCCTCCGTCGTGGAGATGTGGTTCCGCCCGAGCGGAACCCCCGCGTCGTCGTGAACCGACCGTCGTAGTCGGCCCGCGGGCCGACCGGTCTACGGCTCGGCCGCCTTCGGCTTGTCGGCCTTGGGGGCGTGCGCGTGCGTGTGGCCGCCGGACTTCGCCGTCGCCGCCTTCTCCGCCTCGGCGATGTCCTTCGCCTTCTCCTTGGCGGGGGTCGGCGTGACGTACTCTTCGACGATGCGGATCGACTTCGGCTTGAGCTGCGTGCGGATCCGGTCGATGACGCGCGGCTTCGCGGCCATCCAGCCGAAATCGAACTTCGAGCGTTCGGGGACGAGGATCGTCAGGACGCCGTCGGCGTGCTCGACCACGAACTCCTTCGAGCGGCCGTAGCCGAGCTCGATGAGCGCCTTCCCCTGGTCTTCCGGGGAGTCGACGCGGGCGACGACCTTGAACTTGGCGTGGATCTTCCGGCCGGCGAACGGGGGGTTGAAGTCGACGCGGACCCGCGCCGCCGTGAGCGAGACGACCCGGCCGCGCCGGCCGCCGATCGTCAGGACGGTCCCGATGTCGAGATGGGCGTCGTCCCGCCGCATCTCGGGGAGCCGCTGGACCTCGTGCATGCTGAACAGCTCGATCAACTTCGAGTCGCGCTCGCCGAACGCCTCCGCCGGGGCGAAGTCGCGCTCGAACTCCTCGCCGACCTTCGCGCCGACGATCGATTTTTCGATCCCGCTCGGGAAGTCATCGCCGCCCACGAGGTGGGCGCGCGGCTCCATCGTCGTCCCTTCGGGGACCGGGACCTTCGCCTCGCGCGCGACGTCGGCCCGCGTGGTGTCGACGAGCTCGGTGCGCCCGCTGACCTCGGACCACAGCTCGTAGTCCAAGAGGACGATCTCGCCGTCCTTCACCGCGGCCTTCTCGTCGGCGTGGCTGGTCATATGGCGCCGCCGAGAGCCGACCCCGCTTAAGGTTTGCTTTGCGGGCTACCGTCGGGGGAGCGCCGTCCGCTCCAGCCGTACGTCAGGAACCCCCGGAACGCCCCGTAGAGGGTCGCCCAGCGGCGGGGGATCTCGAGCGCGGCGTACCGGAGTCCGGGGTACTTCGCATCGCTCCGAAGGCCGGCCACCGTGAGGCCGAGGGCGAGGACACCGAGGCCGCCGAGACCGAGGATCACGAGGATCGTCCCCCCCTCGCGCGTGCCGGGGGGGAGGAGCAGGATCGCGCCCACGATGGCGAGGAGCGGCAGCGCCACGTAGGGGAACACCCGCCCGCCCGAGGCCTCGTACGTCGTCCCGCGCCGACGCCAGACGACATACCCCCCCTCGGCGTAGATCCGTTGTTTCCGGAGCAGCGCCGGGACCGACAGCTCGGAGAAGTCGTGGTGGACCCACGCCTCGGGAACGTACTGGCCGCGGTAGCCGGCCTTCAGGATCCGGTCGGCGATCTCCTGGTCCTCGCTCGCCGCTTTCCGGTAGAGGGTGGTGTCGAGGGGTCCGACCCGGTCGAACGCGTCCTTGCGGAACGCCGAGTTGCCCATCGGCAGCGCGTGGGGCCGGTGGCGGGCGACCGTGTCGTAGAACCGCTGCAGGTAGCCGTCGTAGTACCGGGCCCCGACCGTCCGGACCGTTCCGGGCCGTCCGGGGGTCGGTCCCCCGGTGAAGCCGACCGCCGCGTCCTCGAACGGGCCGAGCAGCGCCGCCAGCCACCCGGGGGGCGCCACCTCGTCGGCGTCGAGGAACGCGATCACGTCGCCCGTCGCCGCCGCGATCGCGGTGTTCCGGCTTTCGGGGATGTTGCCGGGGGCGAACAGGTACAGGACCCTCGGGTCCTTCGCGTGAAACGTCTCGGCGATCGTCCGGACCACGTCGGTGACCCCGCCGTCGTCGATCAGGATCTCGTCGGGAAGGCGGGTCTGGCCGAGGAGGCTCTGGATCGTCTCGGCGACGCGCGGGTCGTTCAGGACCGTGACGACGACGGTCACCCGGCCGGGGCGGGCCGGCGGCGCGTTAGGCGGCTCGGCCACGGAGGAGCTCGGCGATGGTCTCGTCGACCGCCTCGGCGGAGGTGCGGCGTGCGGCCCAGCCGAGCGTGCGGATCCGGTCGACCGCGAGGAGTTGCTGGGGGATGTCCCCGACCCAGCCGGTCGAGCCCCCCGTGTACTCGATGCGCGCCCGCCCGCCGTGGGCGGCGACGACCTTTTCCGCGATCTCGCGCACGCTGATCCGGTCCGCCGTCCCGAGATTGAAGACGTTCACCCGGTCGTGGGCCCGCTCGGCGGCGAGCAGCATGGCGTCGAGGCACTCCTCGGTCCTCAGGTAGCTCTTCGCCTGGCGGCCGTCCCCGAGCACCTCGAGTCGCATCGGGTCCTTTGTCAGCTTCTCGAAGAAGTCGTAGATCACCCCGTGGGTCATCCGGGGGCCGACGATGTTGGCGAACCGGAAGATGTGGGCCTCGATCCCGTAGGAGTGGGCGAAGGCGCTCAGCATCGCCTCGCAGGCGAGCTTGGCCCCGCCGTACTGGGACTGCGGGAGGAGCGGACCGTACGACTCCGGGGTCGGGAAGACGCTCGGGTAGCCGTAGACGACGGAGGAGGACGAGAAGCGGACCGACGGGACGTCGTGGGTCCGGGCCGCCTCGAGGACTCGGAACGTCGCGATCGTCCCCTGCTCGAGGTCGATCGTGGGGTCGGTGGTGCCGCGGCGGATGTCCGGGTTCGCGGCGAGGTGCCAGACCGAGCCGGCGCCCCGGAACTCGGCCTCGTACGTGTCGGGCTGGCGGAGGTCGGCGACGACGAGCTTCAGCTTGCGGTATCGGAGGTAGGGTTCGAGGTGGTACGACCGCCCGCTCGACAGGTTGTCGATCACCCGGACCTCCGACCCCGCCTCGAGGAGCCGGCCGACGAGGAGG
>DASYOF010000152.1:0-3976 GCA_036007995.1 Thermoplasmata archaeon | reverse complement strand
GCCCAGCCTCTCGATCGCCCCCGGGTCGACCGCGGGCGTGACGTTCCAGACCCGCTCCCCCTCGGGCCAGCCGGACCCGGGGGTCGCGCTCACGTTCACCACCATCGCCGGAACCGGGGCGGGAGCCCTCTCCGGCGTCCTCGCACAGCCCACCAGCGGGACGACGGACGGTTCCGGCAACCTCGCGGTCCAGCTGCTCGCCCCGACCGTCACCGGCCGCTACCAGCTCCTCGCGGTCGTGAGCGACTTCGGGGTGTGGGGGCAGACGACGGTCTCCGTCGACGTACGGGCGCCGCCCCCCACGTTCTGGGACAAGTACGGCGCGACCGTGGTCGTGCCGACGGTCGCCGCGGTGGCGATCGTGCTGGCGCTGATCGCCGTCGTCGTGGTGCTCCGGCGTCGACGAGGTCCCCGGCAACGGTTGCCGACGATGGACCTCCGCCGCCTCCGGGAGGGGGGCGGGGCGCCCGGCGGCCCTTTCGGCGACGCTCCTCCGCCGGTCAGCCGTACGCCGCCCGCATCAGGTAGTCCTTGAGCAGGTGCAGGCGCTCGTCCCACAGATGGAAGTGGAACGACCGGGCCTCCTCGCCCGGCAACGTGGACGGCCAGCAGGAGTGCTCGAGAGTGACGTCGATCCCTTCCGGTGAGTCCTGGAGCCGGACGTAGACGAGGCTCTCGCCCGGTCCGATCCCGTCGGCGTAGATCGGCGGCGGACGCCACGTGAACCCGATGTCGGTGTCCGGCGTGCAGTGCGTGACGCGCCCGGCGCTCGTGAACTTGATCGGCTCGGTGAAGTCGAGCTCGTACGGCCCACCGACCGTCGGCTCGATCCGGGCCGCCGGGGCGAGCCACTCGCGTACCTTCGCGGGGTCGGAGAACGCCCCGAACACCATCGCCTGCGGGAGCGGGATCGTCACCTGGATCAGGATCGGGTCGAGCAGCTCGTCGGCCACGGCAGGGGAGAGCGAGCGGGGCGGGGATTAGGTCTTTTCCCCCGCCGAGACGCGGGCTACACGTATTGGGTGCAGCTGTAGCAGTACGACCGTCCGTACTGCGCGATGTAGGTCGCCGGGCGGCCGCATCGGGGGCATGTGGTGGCGATCGGCGCGGACGGCGGGGGCGAGTACGGAACCCCCCCGGCGGTCGGAGCGCCGGGTCGGCCGTAGGGGGCGCCGCCCCCGTACGCGTACGGGTAGCCGTACCCGGGTTGCCCGGGATACCCGTAGCCGGATGGCCCCGGGTAGCCATACGCGGGATGTCCCGGGTACCCATAGTGCGGCGCCCCGCCGCCGGGCCAACCGCCGAGCTGGTGGGTCTCGCTCTCGGCGTCGCCGAGCTTCACGTAGGCGACGATGTAGAGGATGCCGACGATGAGGCCCCCGAAGATGAGCCCGATGATCCCGAGGAGCAGCGTCGGGCCCCGCGCCCCGGCGAAGTCGCCGTCCCGGGTCCGGGCGTAGCTGTAGCGGTAGGCGACGTACAACATCAGGATCGGGATGACGACGACGATCCCCGCGAGGACGAGGATGAGCGCCCCACCGACGCTGAAGAAGAAGAACGCCCCGAACAGGAGTCCGAACGCCCCGAAGAACAGGACGACCGCGCTGAAGATGATCTGGAGGACGAACGCGACGATGATCAGCGTCTCCGCCGTACCTTGGGACGGGGGCTTCGGCCGGTAGCCGCCCGGGGCGCCGTACATCACCGTCTCCACGGCGGTCCCGCGTAGTTGAATCCTTCGACGGAGGGCCAGCCCGCCCCCGCGGTCGTGAACCGTTAGATACGGGTCGACGTACGGCCCTCGGGGAGCCGTGGACGGGGTCGCTCGAGCGTCCGAGGCTCTGGCCGCGTTCTGGAACGCCGCCGCGCTCCCCGCCGAGCGGCGGGCGTACGCCGAATTCCAAGCCCGACGCTACCCGTCGATCGTCCGCTTCCTCGCCACGGCCCCCCCGCGACCGGGGACGCGCACGCTCGACCTCGGGGGCGGGATCGGTTCGCTCGCCGTGGCGCTCCACGCTGCCTACGGCGGATCGTACGACGTGGCGGATTTTCTACCGGCCCCCGACGTGGTCCGGGCCGCCCAGGTCGCCGCGGGGGTCGAGCAGAGCTACCGGTGCGACCTCACGTCCCGGCCGGCCCTCGACGCGATCCCGCGGGGGTACGATCTCATCCTGTTCGTCGAGGTCCTGGAGCACTTGCTCGTCAACCCGCTCTTGCTGTTCCGGGAGATTCGCGACCACCTGGCTCCGGGGGGGCGACTGTTCCTCACGACCCCGAACGTCGCCCGGCTCGGGAACCGGTACCGCCTCCTGCTCGGCCGGTCGATCCAGGAGCGGGACCGGTATCCCCGGGACGGGCAGGGGGTGTACGGCCACGTCGTCGAGTATACCCGGAGCGAGCTCGACCGCCTCCTGGCGGTGGAGTCGTTCCGGCCCGTCCGTTCGACCGTCGTCCAGCAACTTCCGACCCGGAACGTCGGCCGGGTCAAGCAGCTCGGTGTCGCACTCCTCAACCGTCCGCTCTGGCGGCGGTGGGAGCTTGGGGACGACATCCTCGCCCTGTACGAGCGGTCCGAAGCCCCGGTGCTCCCGGGGGAGCTCCCGGCCATGATCTGAACCCGAACGGCCCGTCCGGGCGCCGAACTGGTCCGTCGGCGTCCGAGCGCGTCCCGTTCGCCGCGACCGAACCCTTCAATAACGGGGTCCTTGCGTTCTTTCCCCCGATGGCGTCCCCAACACCGCTCCGCGCCGCCCTATGGCTGACCATGGTCACCCTGATCACCCTCGTGATGGTCGCTCCGACCGGAGCGCTGATCTCGGGTCACTCCACCTTCGCCCCGAGCGCGTCCGGGGCTCCGGCGCGGCCGGGGGCCCTCCTGGCCCCGGCGGTCCCGGCCAGCCACGTCGCCAACACGGTCACCGCCGGTGGCCGCATCTACCATACCCAGACCACCAACCCCGTCGGCTCCGCCCAGCCGGGCCTGGTCGCCACCGACAACGTCAGCGGCACGGTGTTCAGCGTGAGCGAGTACGCCCCGCTCCTGGTGGCGTTCAACGGTTTCACGGGCGCCCAGGAGCGCGCGCTCGTCCTCGGCAACGCCAGCGCCGGGGTCACCGCGCGGAGCATCGCCTTTGACAACGTGACCGACCGGCTCTACCTTGGCGTCACCTCCAACGCCGGCTCGCTGCTCGAGGTGATCGACGCCGCCACCTTCGCCTGGGTCACGAACCTCACGTTCGCGACGTCGGCCGTGCCGACGTTCGCCCCGGTTCAGGAGCTGTTCGACTACCACACGAACCAACTGCTGGTCGAGAACAGCTCGACGCAGGACGTGATGTCGGTCAACACCACGACCAACACGTTCGCGGCGTTCATTCAAGTGCCGTGCAGCGGCATCATCCCGTACGGCGCCTGCACCTCGTACTTCGGGATGTTCGAGATGCTCGACTCGTTCGCCTCGTGGATCGCGATCGTGCCCGCCGAGTCGAGCTACGCGTGGTCCGTCTATCTCGCCCCGAACCCGGTGAACGACACCCTCACGGGGGGGTTCAATGGCTCTCAGGCCACCCCGGCGTTCATCTTTGGCCCAGGTGGGGTCTGGCCCGCGTTCAACGAGACGTACTTCGCCAACGCCTCCGGCGACGGGGACGTCGCGTACTTCGACCAGGTGGGAACCCTCGGCGGAGTCTCGCTGGCGATCGCCCCGGGCTACCCCACGTCCATGGTCGATGACCCGACCACCGGCTGGCTCGTGCTCTCGGTCGAGAACACCACCGGAGGGTTCGGCGCCCAGGTTGATTTGATCAACCCGTTCTCGGTCTCGCTCGGCGGCTACGTCACGAACACGTCGCTCGGCGCCTACGTCTACATCAACCAGGTCGCCCCCTTCGACGCGTCGAACGGCACGGGGTACATCGTGACGAGCGGCGCGTCGCCGGGTACCCAGGAGCTCGTCATGGTCGGGACGGGGACGCCG
>DASYOF010000151.1:0-2396 GCA_036007995.1 Thermoplasmata archaeon | reverse complement strand
GACGACCGACGGATCGTCGAAGCGCTCCCGACCCTGAAGCATCTCGAGGCCGCCGGGGCGAAGACGATCCTTCTCTCCCACCTCGGCCGGCCGGACGGGAAACGGGACCCGAAGTTCTCGCTCCGCCCGGTCGTCCACCGGCTCAGCGCGCTCCTCGGCCAACCGGTCCCGCTCGCCGACGACATCGTCGGGATCCACGCCATCGAAGGGGTCACCCGCCTCCCAAACGGCGGGTTCCTCATGCTCGAGAACCTCCGGTTCAACCCCGGCGAAGAGGCGAACGACCCGGCGTTCGCCGCGCAGCTCGCCCGCCTCGGGGACGTGTTCGTCGAAGACGCGTTCGGGACCGTCCATCGGGCCCACGCTTCGACCGTCGGGGTTCCCCGAAAGTTGCCGGCGTACGCCGGGTTCCTCGTCCAGAAGGAGATCCGGGCGCTCACCCCGCTCGTCCACGGCGCGGAGCGGCCGTACGTCGCGCTGCTCGGCGGCGCGAAGGTCGCGGACAAGCTGCCGTTGCTCGTCAGTTTCCTCGGCCGGGTCGACACGATGCTGCTCGGCGGCGCGCTCGCCTTCCCGTTCCTCGCCGCGGACGGCGCCGACCTCGGCGCGACGAACGTCGAGGCCGGCCTCGGCGATGCGGTCGCGGAGTTCCGCGCGGCGGCCCGGACCGCGGGCACCGAGCTCGTGCTCCCCACCGACCTCGTCTTCGAGCGGTCTCCAGGCGCCGACGGCGAGGTCGGCCCGGCGACGAAGCTCCCCGAGACGGCCCGCGCCTTCGACATCGGCCCGGCGACCCGGGAGGCGTTCCTGGCCGTCCTCCGGAACTCGAAGACCGTGTTCTGGAACGGCCCCCTCGGGCTCGCCGAAGACCCCCGGTTCGCCGCCGGGACCCGCGAGGTGCTGGCCGGACTGGCCGCGGTGCCGGGGTTCCACGTCTCGGCGGGCGGCGACTCGGCCAGGGTGGCGGAGAGCCTCGGGGTGAGCGGGGCGTTCCAGTACGTCAGTACGGGTGGCGGGGCCGCGCTCGAGTTCGTCCAGGGCGCGGAGCTCCCCGGGCTCGCGGTGATCCCCGACGCGTAGCCGGGACCCGGCCGCCCCCCAGGGGCGGAGGCGGGGACTCCGCGTCGAGCGTCTCGGCGAGGTACGTCAGGTACGGGGGATGGACCCGCGGCACGTCGAGCTCGATCACCTCGGGCACGTCGTACGGGTGAAGCTCCCCGAGCCTCCGGAACAAGGCCCCGACCCGCTTCGGGACGGTCTTGAAGATCACGAGCACCTCCGTGTCGGAGCGGAGCTGGCCGTCCCACCAGTAGCGGGACCGGACGTCCGTCATCTGCGCGCACGCGGCGAGCCGGGCGCGGAGCACGCTCGCGACCGCGCGGTCGGCCGCGGCGGCGGACGGAAACGTGGTAAGCACGAGCCGCATCGGGCCGGTGGCGTCGACCGGGTCGAGCGGGTACGGGGTCACGACCGCTCCGTCGGGTCGGCGGCGGCCCCGGAAAAGTCGAGCGTGGAGACCGCGAGGGTCCGGAGGTCGACGACGGCGGCGTGGGCCGGGACCGGCGTGATGTTCCGCATCCGCTGGTACTCGGTCTCGGCCTGCCAGGTCGAGGCGTTGAGGAGGAGGGTGCCGTTGTACTGGTCGATCCCGAACGTGTGCGCGTGACCGGTCACGAGGACGTCGGGAGCCGGGTCGATGACGAGTCCGTCGCGCGCGAGCGGCGCGAGCGGGGTCCGGCCGCCGTACATCGGCGCGAGATGACGCATCTGCAGCATGCGCTTCATCACGTCGGTCGGACGGGAGTAGCTCGCGCCCGGGAGCGCCGGAATGAGGTCGTCGAAGCTGCGGCCGTGGTACGCCGAGACGATCACGCCGTCGAGTGCGACGGTCGACGGGTTCGCGAGGCAGGTCGCGTTCGGCGGCAGCAGCCCCGCGACCTGAGGCGACAGCGCGGGCTGTGGCTCGGCCGGGCAGACCGCGTCGTGGTTGCCCGGGATGAGGATGAGCCGGAGCCGCTCCGGTAGGTCCCGCAGTCGACGGCCGAGCTCCTCGTACTGCAGGAACACGTCGTGGAGCGCGAGGTCGCGTTCCTGGTTCGGGTAGATCCCGATGCCGTCGACGAGGTCGCCCGCGACGACGACGTAGGCGATCTCGGCCGCCACCTCGGGGGCGGCGCCCCGACCGTGGAGGAACTCGGCGAGCTCCGACCACGGGCCGGAGAGGAACGACCGGCTGCCGATGTGCAGGTCGGAGAGGAACAGGACCCGACCGGGATGCCCGGCCCGGTGCTCGACCCGGCCGCGCGAGCTCTCCGGGCGCTCGACGGCCGCCACGCGCGGCGCGCGGGCGCGGTCGACGCCCACGACGAGCTGGAGCCCGACGACCTCATCGGGAA
>DASYOF010000150.1:0-1750 GCA_036007995.1 Thermoplasmata archaeon | reverse complement strand
GCGCGTGCTCGGCGAGCCACTTTTCGGCGTCGAGCGCGGCCATGCACCCGAGACCCGCGGCGCTGACCGCCTGCCGGTACCGGTGGTCGTAGACGTCGCCGGCGGCGAACACGCCGTCCACCGAGGTCCGGGTGATGTCGGTCGTCTTGAGGTAGCCCTTGTCGTCGAGCTCGAGCGCCCCCCGGAACACCTCGGTCGCCGGGTCGTGGCCGATCGCGAGGAACAATCCCTGGGCCGAGAGCGTCTCCTGCTTGCCGGAGGGGAGGTGGCGGACGACGATGCCCGTGACCGCCCCGTCCCCGAGCACGTCCTCGACGACGGTATCCAGCCGGAAGCGGATCTTCGGGTTCTTCTGCGCCCGGTCCTGCATGATGCGGCTCGCCCGGAGCTCGCTGCGCCTGTGGACGATCGTGACCGAAGCGGCGAATCGGGTGAGGAACGTCGCCTCCTCGATCGCGGAGTCGCCGCCGCCGACGGTCACGACGTCCTTGCCGTAGAAGAAGAACCCGTCGCACGTCGCGCACGCCGAGACCCCGTGCCCGCGGAGCCGCTGCTCGTTCGGAAGGTCGAGCCACCGGGCGTTCGCGCCGGTCGCGACGATCACCGCGTCCGCGTGGACGACGCCGGTGTACCCGGTGTCGAGGACGAACGGCCGCTTCGTGAGGTCGACCGCGCGGACGTTGGCGTCCAGGAACTCCGTCCCGAACCGGGCCGCCTGCTCGCGCATCTTCTCGACGAGCTCGGGTCCCTGGATCCCCTTCGGGAACCCGGGGTAGTTCTCGACGTCGGTCGTCAGCATCAGCTGCCCGCCCGCGGGGACCCCGGTGATCACGAGGGGCGCGAGCATCCCTCGGGCCGCGTAGATCGCCGCCGTGAGGCCGGCCGGGCCGCTGCCGACGATGGCGAGGCGGACGCGGCGGGGCGGAGGGGTCGGCTCGGGCATCGAACCGAACCGGGGGCGCGGGCGAATAACGGTGGCGGGCCCTGTTACGGCCGCGTTACGCGCGCGGTCGAGGAAGCCGGACGAGGTCGGAGCCGGCCATCTCCCCGTACTGGCCCCGGAGGAACAGGAGCGGCGCGGCTTCCGGGCCGACGTCCAGGCGTTCGACGGCGCCGAGGAAGAGCGTGTGGTCCCCGGCCTCGACCGCCTTCGTGACCGCCGCTTCCAGCGTGCCCACCACCCCGTCGAGAAGCGGGACGCCGGAGAGCCCCCGGTGGACCGGGAGGCCCCGGAACTTCTCCTCGGGGGGGGCGGTCCGAGCGAACCGCTCGCTGAGGGCGCGCTGCTCGTGGGAGAGGACATTGACCGCGAACCGGCCCGTCCTCCGGACCGCCGGCGTGCTGTCGGCCTCGTGGCCCAGCGAGACGAGGATCGTCGGGGGCGCGAGCGACACCGAGAGGAACGCGTTGACGGTCAGCCCGAAATCCCGGTCGCCGTCGCGGGTCGTGACGACGCTGACGCCCGTGGGCCACCGGCCCATCAGGCGCCGGAACGATGTCGGGTCGACGGCGATCGCCTCGGTCACTCGTCCCGCCACTTGAACACGGAGATTGCCGCGACGAACACGAGCGCCCCGCCGATCGCGATCACCGCGAGGTCGAGCAGCGCGCGCGACGTGTTCTGGAACAGCATCACCTGGTTCATCCCGTCGATCACGTAGAACAGCGGCAGGATGTGGGCGAAGACCTTGAGCGGGGGGGAGAACGAGCTGACCGGGAAGAACGTCCCGGAGAGGAACATCATCGGGAA
>DASYOF010000149.1:0-2796 GCA_036007995.1 Thermoplasmata archaeon | reverse complement strand
ACAGCGTCGCGACCTGAGCGGCCGTGGGGAAGGTGTCGTTCGTCGACTGACCGCGGTTGACGTGGTCGTTCGGGCTCACGACGCTGTACTTCCCGCGGGGCTCGCCGAGGATCTCGAGAGCCCGGTTCGCGAGCACCTCATTGACGTTCATGTGGTAGGAGGTGCCTGCGCCGGCCTGGAAGACGTCGACCACGAACTGGTCCGCGAACCGGCCGTCGGCGACCTCCTTCGCCGCCTGCTCGATCGCCGCGCCGCGCCGGGCGTCGAGAGCGCCGAGCGCGACGTTCGTCCTCGCGCACGCCAGCTTGAGGAGCGCGTAGGCGCGGCGGAGGTGGGGCGAGCCGGTCAGGCCGCTCACCGGGAAGTTCTCGGTCGCCCGGAGCGTCTGGATGCCGTAGTAGGCGTCCGCGGGCACCTCGCGCGGGCCGAGCGAATCCGACTCCGTCCGCGTCGCCGCCATCGTCGCGGCGAGCGAGGGCGGGGAATAATCGTTTCCGCTCCCGTCGGTCCGCGCTATATCGTGGGCCGGCTCTTGCCGTCGAGGACGACCCCGCCGGGGTCGATCGCTCCGGCATGATCCATCCGGGCCTCATCACCGCCAACATCGTCGAGGAGGTCGCGTTCCTCGCCGCCACCCCGGTCCTCTGGCTGTTCCTCTACCTCCTCGCGTGGGTCGACCCCGAACGGGCCCGAGCGGCGGGGTTCGGTCGGACCACGTTCTGGCTCCTGGTCGGCGGAGGGGTGGTCGGCCTGCTCGGCGAGCTTCCCATCCTCCCGATTGGGCCGTACGTTCTCGGCATCAACGTCGCCGGCGGGATCATCCCGCTCGTGCTGTCCGGACTGTTCCTCGCGCGCCTCGCCCCGAACGGCGGGTCGTCGGCCCGGCTGTTCGTGCTCCTTCTGGCCCTCGAAACCGCCATCGCCCTGGTGGGCGTGATCGTCCTCCCGTCGCTCGGGGTCCCGGTGGTCCTGGCCGCCACCGTCGCGCTCGCCATCGTCGGCTACCTGGTCCTCCCGAAGGGACCGACCGGCCGGTTCTACGCGGCGGCGCTCGCCCTCGTGTCCGGGGCGATCGCGGTCACGTTCCTCAGCACGCAGAGCGAACCCGGCTACGGGATCACCTCCCAGTTCCCGTTCTACTTCTTCGCCCCCATCGGGGTCGGCGTCCTTTCGGTCGCGCTGGCGGAAGTGCTTCGACTGGACGGCGGAGGTCCGGTCGGGCGGGGGGCCGGGCTCCCGCTGGCCTACGCGACCACCACCCTCGGGGTCTTGGTCGGCGCCGACGTGCTCCGCCAGCCTCCCCTCTACGGAAGCGGGTCGGGCGGGTTCTACGTCATTGGGGGGGCCGGCCCGCTCGACCTTCTCTACCTCTCCGGCCTCATCGCGGTCGCGTCGGCGTGGACCCTCGAGCGGCTGCTCCACGGCCGATGGCCCGCGGCGCCGTCCGACACCCCCACGGTCGTTCGGACGCCCGAGGACGTCCTGAGGAATTCGCTCGATATCGCGATGGGCGGCGACCCGGCGGCCGCGGTCCGGCTCGCCGGCGAGGCGGCCGACTCCTCCGTCGACCGGGCCCGGCTGCTCCTCGAGGCGCCGCCGGCCCCGCCGGAGACGCCGTGGGCGGGGCTTCCGGTCCCGGCGTGGGTCGACCTCGACCACCGGAACCTCCGGGCGCTCGTGAACTCCCCGGAGCGACGGCCGCGCGATGCCGCCCGGGCGTGGTGGACGGCCCGGTGGCTCGTCCGGCTCGGCGGGGAGATCGGGCGGCGACGGTTCGCCCGCGCCGGCGCCCGATTCGTCGCGGGGACGGTCGACGTCCTCGCGCTCGCCGTTCCGGCGATCCTCGTCTGGGTTCTCCTCGTGGTCACCTCGAAGGGGTCCGGTACCGCGCTCCTCAACGGCGCGGCGTACAACGCGGCGGCCGTCGGTTACGCCGCGTGGGCGTTCGTCTACTTCGTCGTCGCCGAGGCGTGGTTCGGCACGACGCTGGGGAAGCGCCTCGTCGGCCTCGCCGTCACCGACCGGTCCCTCCGTCGGCCCGCCGTGATCCCGGCGATGCTCCGGAACGCCCCGAAACTCCTCCCGCTCATCGTCGTCGGGGTCGTCGGGGCGGACCTCGTCTACGTGGCGCTCCGCGGCGCCGCCGCCCTCGGCGTCGCCGGGACGTCGTACTTCCCGGACCTCGCCGTGGTCACCGCGCTCACGTTCCTCGTTCTGATCGGGGTCGGGATCCCGACGGCTGCCGGCGCGCTGACGATGTCGATGACCTCGGAGCGCCAGCGTCTCGGCGACCTGCTCGCCGGCACCTGGGTGGTGACGGCCCGTCGCCCTACGACGGCGGTCCCACCGGGGGCGGGCGCGCCGTCGGTGGTTCCCCCAGGCGCGTAAGGTGGATCGCGATCGAGGAGACGTTCGCCTCCCGGCCGTCCCGGTTCGTCAGCCGCTCGGTCCCGATCGTGACCGGCCCGACGTCGACCTGGCCCTCCAGGAACTTCCGCCGGACGACCTCCGCCACGTCGACCGCCTTCGCGATCGCGGCGCCCCGGGCCTTCACGACGACCGGGCCGGCGCCCGAGTTCAGCTCGGCGACGACCTGGAAAACGTAGCTCATCGTCGGACGGGGTCCGATGTAGACCGTCGCCCCGTCCGCTCGGGGGCCCGGCGGAGGGGCGTTCGCCATCGAAAGTCGAAGCGGGGGGCCGTACAAGCCTTTTTCTCGCCGCGCCGCCATTCTTCCGAGGGGGCACGAGCCACCGGACCCTTCGTTCGGCAAAGGTTATGCGCGAGGAGCCGTAC
>DASYOF010000148.1:0-2003 GCA_036007995.1 Thermoplasmata archaeon | reverse complement strand
CGGCCCGTGCGGAACGTAGGCGAGCGTCCCGGCCTGACCGTCCGGGCAGCTCGCGAACGACGGACCGTCCCACGTGCCGCCGGTGGCCGCCGAGATGTCGCATCCGGCCGAGAGGACGTGCTGGGTGTCCGCGATGACCGTGGAGCCGCCCGGCCCGCTCCCGGCAACACCGAGACCCGTCGGCCAGCCGGCCGACAACGGGTCGGTCGCGGTATCCCACAAGTCGATGTCGTCGATCGTGCAGGTGTGCCCGATCGAGTCGACGCAATTGGGGGTCGTATGCGCGAGGGCGGCGATCGAGTCGAGCGGGTTCCCGTCCTGGGACGAGGTCCACCCCTCGCAGTTCGGCATGACGCCGTTCGCGAAGATGTGAGCGGGCTCGCACGTCCAGCCGTCGGCCTGGCTCCCACCGCAGCACGGGTCGAACGCGCTCACGTAGTAGTTCTCGACGTACGCCGGGGCGCGGGGTGCCGTCGAGCCGATCAGGACAACCACGTGGTGGGTGTTCGGCGACCAATCGAGGCCGCTGCCGATGATGGCGCCGTAGAGCGCGGTGATCGACGGGCCGTGGAGGAAGTTGTCGTCGAGGCCGACGATCTGGATGTAGCCGGCGCCGAACGTTCCGTCGGAGTACGCCTGCTGGACCGCCCCGCCGAACGTGGACGCCGGGACGAACTGGGGGATGTCAACGCTGTACTTCGAGGAGTCCCCGCAGTCGTTCCAGTCGCCGCAGTCCGTGCCGAAGAAGTCGACCATCGCGAAGCTGACCTTCGAGTGCGGGTTCGCCGCCGAGATCTCGTTCGCGATGCTCTGCGCGTTGGCGATGAAGAACGGTCCGCCGTTCGACTCCTCGCAGACCGGGTTCTGGCCGCCACCGGCCGTGGCGCACTTGTCGTGCCCCGGGTAGCCGAAGTAGTGGTAGTAGAAGCCGTCGTACGCCGTCGTCTCGATCACGAACGCGACCTGGACGTTGGGCCAGTACGGGGTCGGCGGGGTGGCCGCGCCGGCGCTCAGGGTGACCCGCGTGCTCGCCGCTCCCGCCGGACAGGTGGACTCGGCGAACGCGCAGATCGTGCCGGGGTTCGACGAGACGCCGAGGCTGAGCGACGAGCCGGAGGCGGCGGTGTGGACGGCGGTCTGGACCGCGGGTAAGCCGGACGATCGTACGACCTGATGGAGCGGCGAGGCGTCGACCCGCATCGGCGGGGCGAGGATGGTGACGAGGAGCGCGATCGCGACGGCGGCCAGCACGAGGCCGACCGTCAGGGATCCCCCGCGAATCGGACCCCGGAACGGGGGCGTCCGGGCGGCGGGTGGTCCGTCCATCTACGACGCGCATCTCGTCACAGGGAGATACGTCTTTGCCGCCACTCCCCGGCGTGAGAATTCGTCCGGACGAGCGGTTTCGGCCCGATAACGCGCGGGTAACCGACGGTCTATACGTCGGTCGGCCCCTTTCCCGAGCCATGACCGACTGGGCCGACCGCGCCGAGGAGGCGCCGCTCGACGACCGCGTCGTCGAGCTGCTGACGGAGCGGCCGGGACGCGTGGCGTTCAACGGCCTCCGCCGCGCTCTCGACGCCCACCCGGAGTCGCTGGTCCGGTCACTCCGCCGCCTCGAACGCCACGGCGTCGTCCGCCACGAGGCGGACGGCTACGTCCTCGTCGACCGGCCGGACGTTCCCGCGCCCCCGGTGGCGCGGGCTCCGAGGCCGTTCGCCGAGGTCACGCTCGCCCCCGGCGTGTCGCGCACGGCCCTGTTCGGCCGGCTCGCCGGCCGATGGTTCGGCCGACTCCGATGGGTCGGCCTCTACGAGCCGTCCGACGGCCCCTGGCTCGTCTGGTCCGTCGAAGGGGCCCCCGGCGAGCAGGTCCGCCTCGGCGTCCGCCGCGGTCGGCTCTCGCTCGTCATCGACCGCCCCGCCGGCGGTCCCCCCGACGGGAAAGCCGACGAGGCGGCGCGGAGCCTCCTGCGCCACGCAGTCGATGCGCTCGCCCCGGGC
>DASYOF010000147.1:0-2451 GCA_036007995.1 Thermoplasmata archaeon | reverse complement strand
CCGGAAAGCCGTCGAGGAGGTCTGCTCGGTCGTGAAGCGGATGGTCAGCGAGAAGCAGCTCACCCTCAAGACCCAGATCGAGCCCGACCTGACCACCGTCTGGCTCGACCCGCTGAGGTTCAAGCAGATCCTGTACAACCTGCTGTCGAACGCGGTGAAGTTCACCGACGAGGGCGGGGAGGTCGAGGTCTCGCTCGCCCCCCACGGCGACAAGATGTTCGACCTGAAGGTCCGCGATACCGGGATCGGCATCGCGGCCACGGACATCCCCCGGCTGTTCCGGGAGTTCGAGCAGCTGGAAGCGGGCCCGGGCCGACGGTATCAGGGCTCCGGGCTCGGCCTGTCGTTGACCAAGAAGCTCGTCGAGCTCCACGGCGGAACGATCGAGGTCGATAGCGTCATCGGCCAAGGTACGACGTTCACGGTCACGCTGCCGTACCTGACGCGGGCGCCCGCCCGGCCACCTCCGACGGCGGCGACGATGGTCACGGCGTGATGAGGCGGATCTTGATCGTGGAGGACAACCCGACGAACCTGAAGCTCGCCTCGGTGATCCTCACGGCGGCCGGCTACCTCACCGAGGGCGCCGTCGATGCGGAGGAGGCCGCCGCGGCAATCGCGGCGACGGTTCCCGACCTCATCCTCATGGACCTCGGCTTGCCCGGCAAGGACGGCTACGAGTTCACCCGGGACCTCCGGGGACGGGCGGAGACCGCCGACGTCCCGATCCTCGCCGTGACGTCGTTCGCGATGAAGGGCGACCGGGAGAAGGCGATCGACGCCGGGTGTTCCGGCTACCTGACGAAACCGATCCACCGACCCGCGCTCCTCGAGCAGGTCGCGTCGCTGCTCGGCGCGAGCGAGTCCGAACCCGTTCCGAACGAGGGATCCACCGTATGAACGAAGGAAGCGCCGGCGGGAGCGAGGGAATGTCGGACCGATACGTCGCGGAGCCCGTGGCGGTGCCCCGCCAGGCGCTCAGGCGTCGGATCCTGGTCGTCGAGGATTCCCCGTCGGCCCGGACGCTCCTGCAAGGGCTCTTGCTGCGACTCGGGGCGACCCTCCCGAACCTCCGCCTCGCCGGCAACGTGCCGGAGGCGCTGCAGGTGTTCACCAGCTGGCAGCCGGAGATCGCGTTCATCGACCTCCAGCTCCGCGGAACCGCGCCCGCCGTGCCCGGCGGCCCGACCGCCACCGGGGGCGCGATGAGCGGCGCGGACCTCGCCGTCGAGCTGCTCAAGCGGAACCCGTCCCTCCGGGTCATCATCTGCTCCGCGTCCGAGCCGGAGCCCGGGACCCTCGACCCGTTCCTGAAGACCGGCCGCGTCCAATCGATGGTGAAGCCGGTCTTGGCCTCGAAGGTCGCCGACATGCTGACGCGTGTCAGTGCCCCACCTACCCCCGCCGGGCGCACGCGCTGACGGGACCGACCGGACCGGCCGGTGTCGCCGCCCGTCGCGCCGAACGGGCGAGTCCTTGAGCCCGGGTCGGGCCGCCCACCCCAGTAGCTCGGAGATCTCGCTCGTCCGACCTCTCGCCGGCGCCCCCGAGGAGAATAGGAGGTGACCGATTCTTCGTGGGGACAATATCCCCCACCCCTCCCCTATCGGTGGGTCCCCGACCCTGGGGGCAGGTGCCACCATGACGGGCCACGTGCCGGCCGATTCCCCGTGGGCCGACCCCCCAGCGACGCCCGGGGCCGGCCACCCGGGATCCTCGGAGGAGGCCCGAATCCGCCGACCCGTCGCCCCCGGGTCCGAAACGTTGTTCACGCGGGAGGCCACCGAGTTCCTCGCCCGCCTCGCCCGCCAATTCCGCGGGCGCCGGGAGGCGTTGCTGGCGGAGAGGACCCGGTGGGCGGAGGAGGTCCGTCAGGGAGTACCGCTCGAGCCGTCGCCGGACGTGCAGGCGATCCGGGACCGCGAGTGGACGGTGCCGGAGCCCGCGCCCGGGCTCGAGACCCGGTCCGTCGAGCTCCTCGGGGTCCCCGAAGCGAGAACGCTCGTCCGCGGACTGAACTCCACGGCGGACGTCTTCGTGGCCGATTTCGAGGACCTCCTTTCGCCCACCTGGGAGGGGGTGGTACGAGGCCACTCGAACCTGGTCGAAGCGGTCCGGCGGTCGCTCGAGTACGCGACCCCGGACGGCGAACGGTTCCGCATCGCGCGCCGCCCCGCGACCCTCATGGTCCGACCCCGCGGCTGGCACCTCGTCGAGCTGCACGCGCTGGTCGGAGGGGAGCCGATCCCAGCCCCGCTGTTCGATTTCGGCCTCTACGCGTTCCACAACGCCCGCGACCTGGTACGCACCGGCACCGGCCCGTACCTCTACCTTCCGAAGCTCGAGCATCAGGGCGAGGCGGCGCTGTGGAGGGAGATCTTCGAGGCGACCGAGGGCGAGCTCGGACTCCGGGAGGGGACGATTCGAGCGAGCGCGGCAATCGAGACGCTC
>DASYOF010000146.1:0-4699 GCA_036007995.1 Thermoplasmata archaeon | reverse complement strand
GGATCGTGAGCGCGATGTTCGCCGCGGGGGCGTCCGGCGGGCTCGTGGGCGGGGGGTACCTCGCGCAGACGTACGGTTGGCAAGCGACGTACCACACCGTCATCCCGATCGCGGTCACCCTGGTCATCCTCTCCATCGTGTTCCTCCGGGAGTCCTCGAAGCACGCGAACCCCTCCATCGATTTCCCCGGCGTCGCGACCCTCGGGTTCGGTCTCGCGACCCTGATGTTCGGGATCAGCGAGGGATCCGCGTGGGGATGGACCGACTGGACCGGCGGCCACATCGGTTCGGTGGCGTTCGGCGTGCCGGAGTTCTTCGTCCTCGCCGCGGTCGGGTTCCTCTTGTTCGTCGCCTGGGAGCCCCGGGCCAAGAACCCGGTCGTGAACTTCTCGGCGCTCCGGCCCCGGAACATCTGGGTCTCGAACGTCAACGCGGTCATCGCCGGGCTCCTGATGTTCCTCGTCTTCACGACGGAGACCGTCCTCATCGAGTTCCCGTACGGACCCGGGTTCAACCAGACGGAGCTCGAGATGGGGCTGATCGCCCTGCCGTCGACGATCTCGATGCTGATCTTCGGGCCGTTCCTGGGTCGCGCGGTCGGTACCCGGGGACCGAAGCCGATCATGGCGCTCGGCTTCGGGATGTCCGCGATCGGAGCGTTCACGCTCGTGTTCGTTCACGGGCAGTTGATCGACCTCGCCATCCTCCCGATCCTGCTCCTCGTCGGCAACGTCGCGATCCTGATCTCGATGACGAACGCGATCGTCCTGACGGCCAACCGGACCGAGCTCGGGATGCAGACGGGGATGAACCAGACGTTCCGGAACCTTGGGAGCGCGATCGCGCCCGTGCTGGTCACGTCCATTCTCGGGACCTTCCTCGCGACCTACTTCGTCCAGACCCCGGTCGGCCCGGTGCCGTTCCGGGGGTACGGGGTGACCGGTTTCGAGGTCGTGTTCGCCATCACCGCCGGGCTTTCGGTCGCCGGGTTCCTGTTCACGATGGCCTTGCGGAACTTCCGGTTCCTGGCCGATGGGACCCGCCATACGAGCGGAGCGCCCGCCCCCTCGGAGGGGGCGCCCTCCGTGGAGCCGGTGCCGTCGAGTGCGCAGCCGGCCCAGTAGCGAAGTACCCCACCGGAGCCTCGCCGGATCGCACCCGGGCGCTCGGGTGCGACCACTCACCGCGTCGTATATCTAGAACCCCGCGGTCGCGCCGAGGATGAACGCTCTCCGCGCCGTCCTCGTCGGGTTCGCTGCCGTGTTCGTGGTCGCCCTCCTGGTCGTCCCGGCCGGGGCGGTCGTGGCCCCTCCGGCGGGCATCCACTCCGTGTCCGCCCCGTCCGGCGCGCTCCCCGCGAATTCGATCGCCTCGCGCGTCACCTCGGAGATCCGGGCGGCGCACGTGCCCGAGTCCGACGTGTTCCTGCCGAACTTCCACCCGCCGGTCACGGTCCGAAGCGGCACCGTCACCCCGACCTACGCGCAGGCGCCGGCCCCGATGGGGATCGGCGACCTCGGGGTGCGCGACGTGAACGGAACCGACGTCGGCACGGTCTCGTACACGTCGAGCGTCGAGGCGAGCGTCACCGTCAACCAGCTGAACTCGAGCTACGTCGACGGGTACGGCCCGGATTCGGTCTCGATCCAGCTGAACACGGTCCTGACGCACGTCGACGTGTTCAACAACACGAACAACCAGTTCTGGATCCAGAACGTACCGGTGTACGTCGAGTCCACCCACAAGCTGTACATCGTCGACAACATCTGGAACTTCTCGAGCGGCGCGTTCGACCTGACGCAGAACTCGTTCTGGTCGTACAAGGGCGTCCCGGTGCCGCCGGTGTTCTACTACGCGAACGGCCCGACGTGGACGACCGCGACGCCGTTCACGGTCCGCGTCTACAACAACGCGACGGTCCTGAACGACCGCCCCGCGGTGTTCCTGAACTACTCCATCACGCTCTCGAGCGGCGTCACGGTCACCGGATCCTACGACCGGGTCGAGTTCAACTCGACCGGCAACGCCCGGCCGCTCCACCCGTCCCCGGCGCCGACGTTCCAGATCGACGGGAAGCAGTTCGGAGCGAACGGCTACCTTCCGAACGATGCGGAGATCGCGCTGATCGGCTCGAGCGGCGGAGGCACGACGTCCGTCTTCGACGTCAACGCGACCATGACGCTCGCGACGGAGGCGAACGGCACGCACTCGTATGCGCCCGTCCCGTCCGCGCTCGACTTCGGGTTCGAGACCGGGGAGACCTCCGAGGGGATCTCGGAATGGGCGGACGCCGGGTTCGTCGCCCACCTCGCGCCCGGCCCGTCGCTGCTGCATCCGTTGTGGGGGATGGTGGGTGCCGTCTCCGGGTTCCTTCCCGTCACGTTCCACGTCGCTCCGGCGAACGC
Source organism: Thermoplasmata archaeon (assembly GCA_036007995.1). Taxonomy (GTDB): domain Archaea; phylum Thermoplasmatota; class Thermoplasmata; order Lutacidiplasmatales; family UBA184; genus Lutacidiplasma. Next base: position 2,294 of record DASYOF010000146.1, on the reverse strand, counting down.
GTTCGTGTTCGGCTCGACGGGCGCCACGTTCAAGGCCGGGACGGCCGCGTGGGCCCCGCTCCTCGCGAACGGCCTCGGCGCGTACCAACTGCCGCCCGGGCACTACTCGTTCGAGTTCCTGCTGAGCGACCACACCACGCGGGTCGTCCACGTGACCGCCGGCACCACGGTCACCGTCACTCTGACCGCGAACGCCGCGGTCGGCATCGACACGCCGCTCGCCGCGTGGGGAAACGCCGAGCTCGCCAACATCTCGCAACCGGGCGGCGCCGGGACCGTGGCGAATCCGTACGTCCTGCTCCATGGAGGAACGAGTTCGCTCAACCCCCTCTTCGGCGAGCTCAACGACTTCGCGTTCCCGGTCTTTTCCGGCATCGCGATCTCCCACACCTCGGCGTACGTGACGGTCGAAAACGCCCCGGCGTTCGCGGTCAACTACTCGCTGCCGGCGGCGGCGAGCCTGGTCGCGGCGGACGGGCTGCCGACGACGAACTCTCTCCAGCAGATCTACCTGTACGCGAACCACGTCTCGGTCGTCAACGACCCCAACGTCGGTGGCTGGTTCTCCTCCTCTCTCAGCGGCACGTTCGTTGCGAACCTCGTGTTCTGGAACTCCTCGAACGACCTGATCGGGAACGTCACCTTCGCCGATTCGAGCATCGCGATCGACATCTACGGCGGGTCGCACACCGTTCTCTGGGGCAACACGATCGCGCCCACCTACCCGACTGGGGCGAGCGCCGGCGCGGTGCTGAACGACCCCGGCAACGAGATCGGGGTCCTCCTGTCGGCGGACCACGACCTCGTCTACAACAACCGGTTCGACGTGCCGTACCCCGCGGTCACCCCGACCACGAACATGCTGACGTTCGTGGCGTCGTCCTACGTCGACACCTGGAACGTCTCCTCCGCGCCGGCGGCGCACGTCCGCGTCGTCAACGGGTTCTCCCTCTCGGGGAACATCCTCGGCGGCGCCAAGCAGGGCGGGAACTACTGGTCCACGTACGGCACCTCCACGAACCCGTACGGGTCCCTGCCGTTCAACGCCGGCGGCTGGATCTCGACCGGCGGCGACTACCTCCCGCTCCTGCCGTTCGTGCTCCACAAGGTCACGTTCACGGAGACCGGCCTCCCGCCCACCACCCCGTGGTCGGTCGACCTGAACGGGACGGTCACGTCCGGCTCGGGGCCGTCGATCACGTTCTTCGACCCGAACGGCTCGTACGGGTACACGATCGGCTCGGTCCCGGGCTACACGCCGACGGTGGGCAGCGGGACGGTCGCGGTGCACGGCGCCCCGGTGAGCGTCTCGGTCACGTTCACCTAGTCCGGCCCCGGACACGCCGAACCGGCGTCCCGGAACGCGCTCGACGCACGGCCGTCGCGCGAGGCATTAAACGGCCCACCCGCGTCCGGCGCCCGTGGACTCCTACGACCGGACGATCGAGTCGTTGGTGGACCTCGCGTACGCCTCCGCGGAGGGAGCGCGGCGCCAGGGGCTCGACCCCGAGCTCACCCCCGAGATCCCGCGCGCGCAGGACATGGCGATGCGCGTGGAGAAGCTCCTCGGCCACCTCCACCTCGACGGGATCGCCGTCGAGATCCGCGAGCTCTCCCAGAAGATGACCCGCGAGGACGTCGCGGTTGCGATCGCGCGCCGCCTCGCCAACGACCCGGCGCGGGGCGCCGACCTCGAGGAGCGGCTCGACGTCGCGCTCCGCGTCGGTCTCGCCGTACTGACCGAGGGGATCCTCGTCGCCCCGCTGGAGGGGCTCGCCGAGGTGCACCTTCGGCCCGGCCGGAACGGCCCGTACGTGGAGCTGTACTACGCCGGCCCGATCCGGGCCGCCGGGGGGACGGCGCAGGCGCTCTCGGTCCTCCTCGCCGATGTGATCCGGCGCGATCTCGGCCTCGCCGCGTACGAACCGACCGACCTCGAGGTCGGACGCTACCAGGAGGAGATTCCCCTCTACAAGCACCTCCAGCACCTCCAGTACGTCCCGAGCGGCCCCGAGATCGCCGCGGTGGTCCGGCACGTCCCGGTCTGCATCTCCGGGGAATCGACCGAGGGCGACGCGGAAGTCAGTGCGTTCCGGGACGTGCCGAGGATCCCGACGAACGGCGTCCGGGGCGGCGCCTGCCTGGTCATCGCGGAAGGGCTCTGCCAGAAGGCGACCAAGTTGCGGAAGGTCGTCGAGAAGCTCGGCGTGCCGGGCTGGGAGTTCCTCGCCGAGCTCGGCCACCATGGCGGCAGCGAGGCGGCCGAAGGACCGCCGAAGTACCTCCGCGAGGCG
>DASYOF010000145.1:0-3714 GCA_036007995.1 Thermoplasmata archaeon | reverse complement strand
CAGGTCCCCATTCTGCAAGACGGTGACGTCGACCATCCACTCTCGTGGAGACCCGCCGCGTCGACGGTGCTCGGGCTAGTTCGAAAATTTGAGAAGGACTGGGGGCCGAACCCCTCCGAGGAGGGGTTCGGGGAAAGGGTGGAGGAAGGATCGCCTCTTCAGGCGTTCTTCATCTTGGCGCGGGAAACGAACCCCTTCTTGTCCAGGAAGTACATGTAGCCGTCCTGGCGGGTGATCTTTTCCGTGCCAACCTTCGCTTTCTTGCCCGACTTGTTCAGCTTGGTGGGTGTCTTCCAAAGGTACCCATCCTTGCCGAGGTAGTACAGGTAACCCTTCTCGCGCTTAATCTGCTCCTTGCCGACCTTCTCCGCCATTTTCGGCGACCTCGTCGGCGGCATGGAATCCGCTCCTATTTGAATGTAGGGTCCGACTCACGCCGAAGAAACGAGTTTTCCCTGACGGTAAACCGCGACCGGAGTCGTGCCGATCCGGTACGCGATCCGGTCGGCCGAAGGTACGTCGAACAGCACGAAATCCGCCGATCGTCCGGCCGCGATCGTGCCGGCCCGCTCGTCGGCGCCGATGGCGTGCGCCGCGTTCACCGTCGCGGCCGTGAGCGCCTCCGACGGTGTGAGCCTCGCCGAGTAGACGGCGTGCGCGACGACGAGCGGCATCGACTCGACGGGAGAGTTCGGCGACAGGTCGGAGCCGAGGGCGACGGGGACGCCGGCGTCGACCATCTCCCGGCCGGGGCTCGCCAACGCCGAGAGCGAGGCGAACGGGGTGACGGGGAGCAGCACCGCCGTCACGCCGGCGCGCGCGAGCTTCGCCCGGTCGTCGGCGGGGGCCGTCAGGAGGTGCTCGGCGGACCGCGTGCCGAGGTGCGCCGCCAGGGCGGCGCCGCCCGAGTAGACGAACTCGTCGGCGTGGATCTTAGTCCCGAGCCCGAGGGCGGCGGCGGCGCGAAGGATCCGCTCCGACTGGGAGGGCGTGAAGAACCCCGGCTCGCAGAAGACGTCCACAAACTGGGCGAGCCCTCGGCGGGCGACCTCGGGGATCGTCCGCCGCACGACCTCGTCGACGTACCCATCGGGGTTGTCGGCGCGTTCGGGGGGGATCGCGTGGGCCCCGAGGTACGTCGGGACGAGGTCGATCCCCGACGACTGGGCCAACTTCGGGATGACGCCGAGCAGCCGGAGCTCGCCGGCGTGGGTAAGGGCGTACCCGCTCTTCACCTCGGCCGTCGTCGTGCCCGAGCTGAGCATGCGAGTCAGACGCGCCCCGGTTTCCTCGAGGAGCGACGGGGTCGTGGCTCGGCGGGTGAGCCGGACCGTCCGGAAGAGGCCGCCACCGGCCGCAGCGATCTCGAGGTAGGTCTCCCCGCGGATCTTCTGCTCGAGCTCGCCCGACCGATCTCCGGCGTACAGGACGTGGGTGTGAGCGTCGACGAACCCCGGTACGACCGTTCCGCCGCCGGCGTCGACTACGACGCCCCCCCGGCGCAGGTGAACCGACCGTCGGACGAGCCGCTCCGGACCGACGCTGGTGAACACTCCGTCCCGGACCGCGAGGGCCGCGTGCTCGATCCGCGACAGCTCGCTCGCGGCCGCGCCGACGCGTGGGACGGAGCCGGCCCGGAGCGTCGCGAGCTCGCCGATGCCGGTGACCAGGAGGTCGACCCCGGTCATGGCTGGTGGATCGTGTGGTTCAGGAGGTCCTTGGCCGCACGCGCTCCGGTGAACGAGAGGTTCGCTTCAGCTTCGAGCGCCTCGACCTCCTTGTACCGGCTCGAGAAGTGCGTCAGGAACAGCTCCTGGACCTCGGCGGCCTTGGCGAGCTCGGCCGCCTGACGGGCGGAAGAGTGGCCCCACTGGTTCGCCTCCTCCTCGAGCTCGGCGCTCACCGTCGCCTCGTGGATCAGCAAGGTCGCCCGGTGGGCGAGCTTTTCGATCTCGTGGGTCGGTGCCGTGTCGCCGGAATAGACGATCGCCCGACCCGGCCTGGGCGGCCCCATCACATCCTCCGGTCGGACCAGCCGTTCGTCGACGCGGACCGACTCCCCGGCCTCGAGTCGGGCGAAGTCGGAGCCCCGGATCCCGAGCGAGCGGGCGAGCGCCCCGTCGAAACGTCCTCGCTTCGGCCCCTCCTCAAGCCGGTAGGCGAGGGTAGGAACCGGGTGGTCGGCGAGCGCCGAGCGGACCGTGTACCCGTCGAGCTCGACCGACTCTCCCGGGCTAAGCGCGTGGGTTTCGACGGGGAATCGGAGGGTGAAGTACCCCAGCTTGAGCACCTGGTCGAAGATCTCCTTCGCGTCCGGAGGACCGTACAGGTCGAGCGGCTCCGTCCGGTGGTTGAGGCACATGCTCTGGATGAGCCCGGGAAGACCCAGGAAGTGGTCCCCGTGGAAGTGCGTGATGAAGATCCGCCGGACGCGCATGAACGACGCGCTCGACTGGAAGAACTGCCGCTGGGTCCCCTCGCCACAATCGAACAGCACGAGCTCGCGGTCGGTGTCGAGCGCGATCGCGCTGGCCGACCGCTCCTTGGTCGGCCAGGAACCGGCCGTGCCAAGGAAGGTGAGTTGCATCGGCGGCGGGAGGGGCGTAGCGGCTTAACGGCGCGCTGGGGGCCCCCAGTTTCCCCGGGACGAACGGGCAGGTGAAACGGTTAGTACTTCCACTGGCCTCGCAATCTCCGCATGGTTGACTGGGACCTCGTGGAACGCCGCCGCTCGAAAGGGTGGGAATGGGAGCGGATCGCGGAGGACCCGAAGGTCGATTTCCACGCGGACGACGCGGCCGGCGACCCCGGCCGGGCCCTCCGGGCGCTCTACTACCAGCGCAAGTCGAAGACGAAGCGCCGGTCCTCCTCCGAGGCGGCGGCGGGCGACGAGGCCGACCCGGAGAAGCGCTGGACCCTCGAACGCGTCGCGGCCATCCTGGCACCGCTCTTCGCCGTCTGGTTCGTGGTGGCGCTCGTCGTCCCGTCGCCGGTCGGCACGTTCCTCCCGGCGATCCCCTGGCTCGTGATCCTCATGCTGCTCGCGATCGGGCTCCTCGCCTTCGCTCTGCTGCGGTCCGCGACCCGGTGGAACGCCGCGATCCGCAACAGCCTCATCGCGGGGGTCGTCCTCGGGATCGTCGTCTCCGGTTCGCTCGGGGTCGCCGCCCTCGTCAGCGGGTGCCCGACCCTCACCGCCGCCACGACCGGGGAGCCGAGCTCGTTCCAGAAGGCGGACAACCCGCTCTGGACGGTCAACGGGGCGTCGGTGTTCTTCTTCTACGGCTCCGCCGCCTGCCCGTACTGCTCCGCGTCGAGCTGGGCGATGGTGGTCGCGCTACAGGCGTTCGGTACGTTGTCGGGTACCGTCTACGATCGATCGAGCCCCACGGACGTCTACCCGAACACCCCGGAGGTCGTGCTGGCGAACGCCGTCCTGCAGAGCAAGTACGTCGACCTCCAGGTCGCGGAATCGACGGACGACAACTCGATCACCTCCCCGGCGACCTCGGGGTGCTACCAGTCGTCGTACGTGAGCACCTACGACTCGGTCGGCAGCATCCCGTACGTCGTGATCGGGGGGCAGTACTTCCATGTCGGCGCGATGGTGAATCCGCCGGCCCTCGCGGGACTGTCGGACTCCCAGGTGCAGGGCCAGATCAACAATCAGTCCGGGGCGGCCTGGAACGCGATCAGCCCGACGGCGTACCTGCT
>DASYOF010000144.1:0-7229 GCA_036007995.1 Thermoplasmata archaeon | reverse complement strand
GTCCCTGCCAAGGGCCACCACCTGCGCGGTGTGGCTGCCGGAGGGACCGGTCGCGGTGGTCCCGAGCGCGACGCTCTCCACGTCCGCCTGGCGGACGATGCGGCCGGTGATCCACCTCGACCGCTGCACCCGGTGCAACTTCTGCTGGAAATACTGCCCGGACGACGCGATCACGTTCGATGGCGCCGGGTTCCCGGTCCTGCGCCTCGAATACTGCAAAGGGTGCGGGATCTGCGCGACCGAGTGCCCCCCGAAGACCATCGAGATGGTCCCCGAGGAAGGGGTGGCCTAGCCGATGACGCAGGAAGTGATCTCCGGCTGCTACGCCCAATCGTACGCGGTCCGTCTCGCCCGGGTCCAGGTGATCTCGGCGTACCCGATCACCCCGCAGACGTCGATCGTCGAGAAGTTGGCCGAATTCGTCGCCGACGGGTCGCTCGCTTCCCAGTACGTCAAGGTCGAGTCCGAGCACAGCGCGCTCCAGACGTGCGTCAGCGCGTCCGCGCTCGGGGCGCGGACCTACACCGCGACGTCGAGCCAGGGACTTCTCCTGATGCACGAGCTCCTCCACTGGGCGTCGGGGATGCGCACCCCGATCGTGATGGGGGTCGTCAACCGGGCGGTGGCCCCGCCGTGGTCGATCGGCGCCGACCACACCGACACGATGAGCCAGCGCGACACCGGTTGGATCCAATTCTATCCCGAGAGCAACCAGGAGGTGCTCGACACCGTCCTCATCGCCTACCGATTGGCCGAGAGCCTCGACGTGCGCCTTCCGGTCATGGTCGGCGAGGACGCGTTCTTCCTGTCGCATACCGTCGAGCCGGTGTCGATCCCGACCCCGACGGAGGTCGATTCGTTCCTGCCGCCCCGGGAGTCGCGGGCCGTGCTCGTGCCCGGCCGGACCGGCCGTGTCGGCTCGTTCACCGGGCCGGTGGAGTACGTCCAGTTCCGCCGGTCGGTCGACCGGGCCATGTCGCTCGTACCCGAGGTCCTGCGGGAGATCGAGCGCGAGTACGAACATCTCACCGGGCGCTCCCACGGCGGCCCCCTCTCCACCTACCGGACCGACGACGCCGACGCGGTCCTCGTCACGCTCGGCACCGCCACGACCACGGCGCGCGGTGTGGTCGACGAGCTCCGGGCCGAAGGGCACCGGGTCGGCCTCGCCAAGCTCCGCGTGTTTCGTCCGTTCCCGGTCCCGGAGCTCCGGGCGCTCGCCGAGACGGCCGGACGTCTCGGGGTGCTCGACCGGTGCTACACGTTCGGAGGGATCGGCCCCGCGGCGACCGAGGTCCGCTCGGCGCTCTACGATGGCCCCCGTTCCCCGCCCGTGACGAGCTTCCTCGCCGGGATCGGCGGGCGGGACATCACCCCGCGCGAGATCCGAAAGATGTTCCGCGCGCTCGAGGCCGGGGAGCTCACGGACCCCCGGTGGATCGACCTCGAGCCGATGGAAGAGGTCCCGGCCCATGGCTAAACTCACGATCCCCGCCGAGGAACTGATGTTCCCCGGCCATTCCGCGTGCCCGGGGTGCGCGCCCGCGCTCGCCATGCGGCTGCTCCTGAAGGGGCTAGGTCCCCGGACCATCGTGTCGGTCCCGGCGTGCTGCTGGACCGTCATCGCCACGCCGTACCCGACGACCGCGCTCGGGGTCGCCATGCTCGACAACCCCATCGAGGCGACCGGCGCCTCGCTCTCCGGCCTTCGGGCCGCGGCCGATGCGCTCGGCCTGAACGACCTCAATATCGTCGGGTTCGCGGGCGACGGGGGGACCGTCGACATCGGGCTGCAGTCGCTGAGCGGGATGCTCGAACGGCGCACCGACGCGATCTACGTGATGTACGACAACGAGGCGTACATGAACACCGGTGTCCAGCGGAGCGGCTCCACCCCGGAGGGCGCCTGGACGACGACCACGCCGGTCGAGGGGACCAGTCGCGGCAAACCGGAACCGAAGAAGGACATCATGGGCATCGTCCTCGCCCACCACCCGACGTATGCCGCCACGCTGAACCCGAGCTTCCCGGAGGACTTCGAGCGGAAGGTCGAGCGGGCGCGCACGCTCCGCGGGCCGCGCTTCCTCCACGTCTTCGCCCCGTGTCCCCCGGGCTGGAAGTTCTCCTCCGAGCAGACAATCGCGGTCGGCCGGCTCGCCACGGATACCGGGATCTTCCCGCTCTATGAGGTGGAGAACGGCGCGCTCCGGGTCACCCGCAAGGGCGGGGAGCTGAAGCCGGTGGACGAGTACTTCCGCCTCCAAGGACGGTTCCGCCACCTCGGCCCCGAGGACATGGGGCGGATCCAGGCCCGGGTCCGGGACGGATTTGCGGAGCTCCTCCGCCGGGAGCACGCGGGCTGAGCGGCGTGGCCCTGCCGCCGTCAATTCCGCTTGCCTGAGCCCTTATCAGCGGGGTCCCCCGATTCCGGGTACGGTATGCGAGCGCACACTCCGGACCTCACGTGGGCCGACGACCAGCCGCTGCGCACGGCCCTCATCGTCTACGAAACGCACTACGGGCGGACCCGCGAGGTCGCCGAGCACCTCGCCATCGGATTCCGGAAGGAAGGGGTCGCGACCGACCTCGTTCCGATCGCCGACGCGCACCGCAAGCCGATCGAGACATACGACCTGCTCGTGCTCGGGTGCCCGACCGAGCACCTCGGCATGACCCCCGCGATGCACCGCCTCTTGAAGGAGCTCAAGGAACAGCCGAAACTGAAGGGCCACTACGGGTTCGCCTTCGACACGCGCCTCCGGCACCACCTGAAGGGAGCGGCGCGCCATATCGAGTCCCAGATGTTCGACCTCGGGCTCCGCGTGCCGAGCCCACCCGCCTCGGCGATCGTCGAGAGCCCCGCGACGGGAGCGAAGACGCCCCCGGAGGCCTCGGCCGATTCGGCGGAGTACCGTCTCGAGGCGGGCACGAACGAGCGGTTCGAGTCGTTCGGTTCGCAGCTGGTCCGTTCGATCCGCGGCGAATCGCAGCCGTAACGACCGGGCGTTCCCGCGCGGGGCGGTGCGGCCCTCCCGGGCCGTCCGCCCACGCTAGTCGGCGGCCGGCCTTTTCGTCGGGGGCCGGAACAGGAGCGTTCCCCCGGCGCGTCCGCCGACGGTGGTCTCCATGTCCCGAAGAACGCCCGCGGCGGCCTTCCCCTGCTCGGTCAGCCGGTACTCCTCGCCCGACCGGGCGATCAGCTCCTCCTCGACCAGTCGGTGCATGTGGAACGACATCTTCGGGGAATCGTCGAGGTCGGCCGACCGCATCAGGATGCTGAACGACGCCGGACCGTCGCTGAGCCGACGGAGCACACGGCGGCGGATCGGGTTGGCGAGCGCCTCGAGCGTCCCGTGGACAGCCGGGCCGGCGACGACCGCGGTGAGCGCTTCCGCCTGGGCGTCGGTGAGACCGGTGGGGTCGAAGCCCACGGCGAGCACGCCGCGGTTGTGGAGGAGCTCCCCGAGCGACCTGACCCAGCTGACCACGTCCTCCGTCCGCCGGCCGTTGAAGAGGGTCTCCGCGCGGGCCAGGACGACCCCGACGCGCGGGTGGGCTTCCTGGAAGGCGGCGATCACGGCGCGGAGCGCCGCCGGGTCTCGGCCGTCGAAGGCGACGTACTCCACGCCGTTCGTCAATCCCTTCGGAGGGGGCGGCGGTCCAGCGAGTAAGACAGGGACGTGTTCGCGCTCGGCGAGCTCGCGCGCCACGGCGACGGGGTCCCCGACGTCGAGGCCGTGTCCCGCGTACCGGCGCTGCTCGGCGACGAGCTCGAGCACCTTCCGAACCTGGTCGGTCCGAAACGGTTTCCCGACGTAGTCGAACGCCCCCAACTTCATCGCCTCCACGGCCGTGTTCACGGAGGCGTAGCCGGTCACGACGATCACGAACTGGCGGGGCCACCGCGCGCGGATCGTCCGGAGGAGGTCGAGGCCGCTCTGCCTCGGCATCTTGAGGTCCGTGAACACGACATCGAACTCCCCGTGTTCGAGCGCCTCCTCGGCCTTCGCCGCGGAGGCCGCGGTGGCGGCGTCGTGGCCGTCGTCCAGCAGGAACGAGGAGAACTCCTCGCGGAAGACGGAATCATCGTCGACCACGAGGATGCGCACGACCCCCGTACCGAGCCCGGATTTAAATCCTGACGGCGGCGGCCGCGGACGGACGGGGGACGCGGGCCTCGTCGCCGGAATCGTCCGTCCGCCCCGACGAACGGCGCGGGGCCGGCCCCCGGACCAAGGAATTCGGGCGCCTCGATCAGGGAACGTCCGTCGCGGATTCTTGCGCGACCGGGATCCGGACGGTGAAGGTCGTCCCTTTCCCCCATTCGGTCCGGACCGTGATCTCGCCGCCGTGGGCCTGGACGATGCCGTGGCAGATCGAGAGCCCGAGACCGGTCCCCTTGCCCGGCGGTTTGGTCGTAAAGAACGGCTCGTACAGGTGGGGGAGCACCTCGTCGGAGATCCCGGTCCCACGGTCGGTGACCGACACCTCGGCCCACCCGTCGACCGACCGGGAGTCGATCCGGAGCTCGCCCCGGTCGTCCATCGCGTCCGAGGCGTTGTTGACCAAGTTGACGAGCACCTGGAGGAGCTGCACCCGATTGACGAGCACCGGGAGCTCGTGGACCTCGTGGTGCTCCACGACCGAGATGTCGGCCGACTGCTTGCCCCTCAGGAATTCGACGGCGTCGTGGGCGATCGCGACGAGGTCGGCGCGCGCGACCTCGGGCGGATGACTGCGGGCGAACTCGAGCAGCCCCCGGACGATCTTGGCGGCCGACTCCACCTGGTGGGCGATCGTCTCCGCCCGCTGGAGCACCCATTCGTCCTTGGAGCGCCGTCCGATACTTTCCGCGACGAGCAAGATGTTCGCGAGCGGCGTGTTGATCTCGTGCGCGACGCCCGCCGCCAGCTGACCGAGCGACGCGAGGCGTTCCTGGCGGATCGCCTGCAGCTGGAGCGTCCGCTGCTCACTCAGGTCCGTCGCGACACCCATGAAGTGGGTGATGGCGCCTTCCCGGCCGCGGACCGCATCGATCGTGAGCAGGACCGTGTGCTCCCGACCGCTCCGGTCGAGGTTGACGACCTCGCCGCTCCAGTACCCCTTGGAGGGGTCGAGGAGGTCGGCCCACATCCGCTTGTACGCCGCTTGGCTCGTCTTCGGACTGCGCACGATGCTCGGGCGCTGTCCGAGGCACTCGCTCCGGGAGAATCCGTAGATCCGCTCGAACGCGGGGTTGACGTCGACGAGCACCCCGTCCCGGTTGGTGACCTCGATCGCGTCCCGACTGTCGAGGAACGCCTGGTAGAACAGCTCGGCGGGAGTGTCCCCAGACGTGCCGCCGACGGCGGGCTCGAGCGTGACGACGACGTCGGGGTTCCCGACCGACACCCGCGCGACCTCCGCCCGGAGGCGAATGTCCTTGCCGAGTCGGGTGCGCCCCGTGACGGTCGCCGACCGAGGTTGGCCGTCCCGCGCGGTTTCATGGAGCGCTTTCGTAAGGTCGGCGGAGTCCATCCCCGGAAGGTCGGCCAGGCGGGACCCCACGGGAGAGGCCGCGAGCTGCAGGAGCCGCGTCGCCGCGACGTTCGCGACCCGGACCAGCCCCCCCGGTCCGACCGCCAGAAGTCCGACCGACGTGGCGTCGAGGACCGCCCCGAGCGCCTCGGCCGTCTCCGGCACTCCGGCGACGGACCCCATCCCCGGCGAAAGGGCGGCACGGGGCTATGAGGTCGATGCGCGACCGCCCCGATTCGGCATTGACCGACGGATGGGACGGATTCGGCGGTGGTGAGCCGAGCGCCGACGCTCGTCCTTGGTCGCCCAGGATCCCGGGGGCCCGACCTAGAATTCCGCCGTGGTCGGGACGGACCCGCGGACGCGCGAGTCGCCGCGACGGCTCGAAGCCGTTCCTCGATCTCGGATTCCGAGAGTCCGTCCACTTCCATCACTTTCCCTCGAGCCGCTCCGGCCCGGAGCCACCGGATCGCGCCGGGCGCGATTTGGAGCCATTCTCGGACCAATGAGAGCGCCGACGCATTCGCGGCGCCGTGGATCGGGGCCGCTCGGCACGCGACCACCCATCGACGGCGCCACGGGTCCCAACTGAGCGAATCCGAGCTCGAACGTGGGCGGAGCCAGACGGACAGTCGAGCCATCGTCACCCGCCCGTCCGGACTTCCCGCGGGAGCCCGGCTCCTCGGCGAAAGCGATATCCCCACCGCCTCGCTCGCCGCCCGTTCACCCTCGGTGCCGTCCGCCGAAGGGGAACGGTCACACCATGAGCGCGCCGAGCATCGAGACGCGGGGCCTGACGAAGAGCTTCGGGAGCTTCACCGCCCTCGATTCCCTGGACCTCCGGGTCGAAGGCGCGAAGTGCGTCGGCTTCCTTGGGCCGAACGGCGCGGGCAAGACGACCGCCCTGAAGCTGCTCACCGACATGATCTTCCCGACAAAGGGCGAGTGCTTCCTCAACGGCCTCTCGGTCCAGAAGAACCGCAAACGCGCGCTCGAGGCCGCGGGAGTTCTCATCGAGTCGCCCGAGATCTACCCGGCGCTCACGCCGTTCCAGGCGCTCCAGATGGTCGCCGACCTCCGGAACGTCCCCGTCCCCGAACAGAAGACCCGCATCCTCACCGCGCTCGAGGAGGTCAAGATGAGCGACTGGGCGTACAAGAAGGTCGGTCGCTTCTCGAAGGGGATGAAGCAGCGGGTCAACATCGCCGCCGCGCTCGTCCACGACCCGGAGATCCTCCTCCTCGATGAGCCCGCGACGGGCCTCGACCCCCGCGGCATGGCGGAGGTGCGCGACATCGTCCGCGGCCTGAAGAAGCGGAACCGGCTGATCTTCATGAGCAGCCATATCCTCCCCGAAGTGACCGACGTCTGCGACGAGGTCGCCCTCATCAATCACGGCAAGCTCCTCTTCTACGACACGCTCGACAACGTCACCGCGAAGTTCTCGCGCGGGCAGACGTCCGTGGACGTCAGCTTCACGGTCGCGATCTCGGACGGCGACCTCGGCGTGAAAGTCGAGCGGCAGCCCGCGGTCGTCCGGGTCGAGCGGCTCGATGCTCGCCGGCTCCGCCTCTACCTCTCCGGCGGTCCGCCCGAACAGGCGACCGTGCTCAAGGGGCTCGTCGACGCCGGCTTGGCCGTCGTGGCGTTCCAAGAATCGAAGAGCGCGCTCGAAGAGGTCTACCTCGACCAGATCTCGCGGGGGGACTAGC
>DASYOF010000143.1:0-2101 GCA_036007995.1 Thermoplasmata archaeon | reverse complement strand
CGTGGTCGGGGCGGGGGCCATCCTTCGCGCGAGGCGCCCCCCGATCCGGCCCCCGGGAAGCTCGCCGGACGACGCAGATTCCCCGTCGGCCCCGAACTACAAGTAACACGACCGGCGTAGCAACGTCGCCGGTGGCTCCCGAATGGCGGACCTGACGTCGTTCATCATCGGCCTGTTCGTCCTCCTGACGGCCGCCGTTCTTGTCGGCGAGCTGTTCTCCCGGCTCGGCCAGGCGGCCCTGGTCGGCCAGGTCCTGGTCGGCATCGTCCTCGGACCGACCCTGCTCGGGAGCTACTTCGGCCTCACCGGGGTCAACGACGAACTCGCGGGCGTGCAGTTCCTCGCGACGTTCTTCATCCTCGTGATGGCCGGACTCGAGGTCACCCCGGAGGAGATGGTCGAGACTGGCTTCGCGGCCGGCCTGCTTGGCACCGCAATCTTCGTCGGCCCGTTCCTGATCGGCGCGTTCATCGTTCCGCTCGTTATCCACGGGGTCCCGTTCACGACCGGCCTGTTCATCTCCCTGACCCTGTCGATCACCGCCCTGCCGGTGATGGCGGTGATGCTCCGGGAGTTCGGCCTGTCCAGGACCCGGCTCGGCGTTTTGATGATGAACTCGGCCGTCATCAACGAGCTCGCCGCCGTCACGACGTTCGCGATCCTCCTGCGGCTCAACTCGAGCGGCTTCGGGTTCGCCCAGGTCGCGATCGCGCTCCTTTCGGTCGCCGTGTTCCTCGGCACCGTCCTCTCGGCCCACATGGTGCTCCGGGTCACCCGCGAGACGCGGGTCGGCCGCACGATCCGGGAGCGGATCACCGGGATGTGGAAGTCCCGGGAATCCGGCTTTGCCGTCCTGATGGTCCTCGCGCTCGGCTCGGCCCTGTTCTCCCAGTACCTCGGGCTCACGTTCCTCGTCGGGGCGTTCTACGCGGGGCTCCTGATCACGCCGGAGAGCGCCGGGAAGCGGGAGCACCGGGGGATCAGCCAAGTCTTCACGATCATGACCTGGGGATTCTTCATCCCGCTGTTCTTCGCGTTCGTCGGCCTCGGGATGAACCTGAGGAGCCTCCTCACGCCGACGACGCTGATCGCCGTCGGGGTCCTCGTCGCCTTCGCGCTCGTCTCGAAGGTCGTCCTCGGCACGGGCGTCGCCCGGATCCTGAACTGGTCGAAATCGGACTCGCTCGCGATCGGGTTCTTTGCCTCCAGCCGGGGGGCGGTCGAGCTCGCGATGGCGCTGATCCTGCTCGACCTCCAGGTGTTCACGGTCCAGATCTTCACGATCGTCGCCGCGGTCGGCCTCGTGACGACGATCATCTCGCCGATCGGGGCGGCCCACTACGGGGGGTTCCAGATCGCCCGGGAGGACTCGGTCCCCGCCCTCTCGGAGTCGCCGAACGTCGGTCCCGGCCCCCGCCGGATGCTCGACGCCGCGCCGGACGAGTGAACCACGCCGCCGGCAGGGGCCTTATCGCCCCGAGTCCTCGTGGGGGTGTGCGACGGGACCCGTCCCCCCCGCGACCCGTTCGGCCGGCGCCGCTCGAGCGGGCGGAACGGCGGACCCGGGCCCTCGAGGAACCGCTCGACGTCCGCCCGGAACCCGGCCCCCCCGGGGTCCTGACGCTCGCCGTGCGGAACCTCCGACGGCAGAGCCACTACACCGTCTACGTCCCCTCGTACCCCGACCGGACCGGGGTGTTCTGCGGGTGCGTCGATTTCGCCCGCCGGGACCTGGGGACGTGCAAGCACCTCGAGGCCGCGTTCCTCTGGCTCGCGGACCACCCGGGGGAGCGTCGGGCGGCCCCCCCGCTGGGAGCGGCCCCGATCTGGGGCGCGATCGACCGGCGGGCGCGGCACCTGCCGACCGGGGGGCCGGCCTCGGGCAAGATCCGGTACGTCGGCGGGGCGCTCGTCGAGTGACCGAGCGGCCCGAGGGAACCGCAGAACAATTCGTCGGGTGGCGGAAAGGGTTCGCGTCCGGTCGCTCGGGACGAGCTTAGGTGCTGCTCATCCCGGGCGCGCCCTTGAGCGCCCGGACTTTGTAGTACTCGGGGTCGACGATGACCTCGCCGTTGATGCCCATCGTCTCGATGGTCTTCAG
>DASYOF010000142.1:0-3333 GCA_036007995.1 Thermoplasmata archaeon | reverse complement strand
CGACCGCTGCTACCGCCCCGCCCTGGACCGGCTCATCACCGCGACGGAGCAGTTCCCCAGTTTCCGCTTCAGCCTCTCCCTGACAGGGACCTTCGTCGAGCAGGCGCGGGAGGCGGCGCCGGACGTCCTCGACCGGATCGGCCGGCTGGTCCGGTCGGGCCATGTCGCGGTCGTCGGGGAGACGTACTACCACTCCCTCGCCTTCTTGCTCCCCCCGCCGGAGCTCGCGGAGGAGGTGGACCGGCATGCCCGAATGCTCGAGGAACGGTTCGGCCGGGTGGCCAAGGTCCTCCGCATGACCGAGCTCGCGTTCTCCGACGAGCTCGCGCGGTTCGCGGAATCCCGCAAGTACTCCGCCATGCTCGCCGAGGGCTGGGAGGGGATGCTCGGGGGGCAATCCCCGAACCACCTCTACTGCGCCGCGACCGCACCGACGGTCCGGGTGCTGCTCCGCAACTACCGTCTGAGCGACGACGTCGGGTTCCGGTTCTCCTCGAAAGAGTGGAACGAGTACCCGCTGCTCGCCGAGAAGTACGTCCGGTGGCTGAACTCGAGCCCGGGGGACCTCCTCGGCCTCTTCCTCGACTTCGAAACGTTCGGCGAGCACCACCACTCCGATACGGGGATCCTCGACTTCCTGTCCGCGCTACCGGCGGCGGTCGCCCGGGAACCCCGCCTCGAGTGGGCGACCGTCGAAGATGCCCTCGAGCTCCAACCGATCGGCTCGGTATCGGCCCCGGTCACCGTCAGCTGGGCGGACGCCCAGCGAGACCTGGGCGCGTGGCTCGGCAACGACTTGCAGAGGTCCGCGTTCGAGGCCGCCAAGAAGCTCGGCACGCTGGTGCGCCCGGCGGGCGACCCCGTGCTCCTCGAGGAATGGCGGCGGATGTTGACGTCGGACCACTTCTATTACATGTACGTCAGCGGCCACGGCGCGGACGCCGACGTTCATCGATACTTCAGTTCGTACGGCAGCCCGTACGACGCCTACGCGAACTACATGAACGCGCTCACCGACCTCCGGCGCCGAACGGTCGCGGTCCTCCAGCGGTCCGGGACGGAGGCGCCCGACCCGTCGTGACCGGTCCCCCCGGTCCGCGACTCGAACAAAGGGCGGAAATACCGAGCCCCGTCGTGAGGGGGCCGGTGCCACGAACCAGGGCAGCCCCCGGGCCGATACGCCGGAGGCCCACCGGTCGAGCGTCGCGATGATCACCCAGATGGCCGGCAACGGCCGGATCCTCCTCACCGTCAACGAGAACGGCGAGTGGAACGAGCTGTTCTACCCCTATCCCGGGCAGTTCCAGCACCTCCGCGAGATGCGTCTCGGCATCTACGACGTCCCGGCGCGTCAGTTCTCCTGGCTCCGGGGCGGGAACGGCTACAGCGTCCGGCAGGAGCCGAGCGGCGCCGCCAACTTCCCCGAGTCTCACTGGCAAGGCCACGGGATCTCGGTGCGCGTGGAGGACATGGTCCACCCGAACCACGACCTGATCCTCCGGGTGATCCGCGTCCGGGCGAACCCGGCCCGCGCGATCCGACTGTTCGGCTACCAATCGCTCCAGATCGCGGAATCGCTCTACCAGGAGACCGCGTACGTCGACACCGAGGCGCGGTCGCTCGTCCACTACAAGCGCCAGTTCTACTTCGAGTTCTTCGGCGAGCCCGCGTTCACGCGCGCGGTGTGCGGGGAGCACTCCCTCAAGGGCCTTCGCGGGACGTACGTCGATGCCGAGGACGGCCTCCTCGAGGGTCGGGCGATCGCCCACGGCGCGGCGGACAGCGCGTTCCAGTGGGACCTCGAGGCGGTCCCGGACCGGGACCTCGTCGCGACGCTGTTCGTCGCAATCGCGCCGACGAGCGGCGCGGCCCATGCGATCCGCGAGTACGTCCGCGCCGGCGGACCCCGACGGTTCGAGGAAGAGGCCCGGGCGTTCTGGCGGGCGTGGGTCCGGCGGAGGATGCCGCAGTTCCCGACGGACCTGAGTCCCGAGGCGGCGGCCGTGTACCAGACGAGCGTGGTCATGATGCGGCACGCCGCCGGAACGAACGGCTCGATCATCGCCTCGCCGGACACGACCGCGCTCGCGCTCGGGGGCGACACGTACAACTACTGCTGGTGGCGCGACGGCGGTTACATCGCGAAGGCGATGGACGAAGCCGGCCTCTACGAGTACTCCCAGCGGTTCCTCGAGTTCGCGGCCCACTGCCAGAGTCCGGACGGCTCGTTCCTCCACCGTCACTTCCCCGACGGCGCGGTCGGGAGCACCTGGCACCCGCCCCCGTTCCTGCAGGTCGACCAGACCGCGACGGTGATCGCCGCCGTCTGGCACCACTTCAAGCGCGGCGGCGACTCCGACGCCCTGCTGGGACTGTGGCCGCTCGTCAAGGGCGCCGCGACGTTCCTCACCGGCTTCCGGGACCCCGGCACCGGCCTCCCCGCGCCGAGCTTCGACCTGTGGGAGGAGCGGAAAGGGATCCACACGTACTCGACCGCGACCGTGATCCACGCCCTCGAGCGGGCCGCGCGCATCGCGCGCGAGCTCGGCAAGGACCCGACCGCGTGGCACGCGGCGAGCGAGGAGATGCGGGCGTCCGCGCGGGACCACCTGTGGGACCCGGCGGAGAAGCGGTTCGTCCGCTCGATCGCTCCGCTCGACGCGAAGGTCGACGCGTCCGTGCTCCTTGCCCTGAAGCTCGGCCTCGTGCCGTGGGACGACCCGCTCGCTCGAGCGACCGTCGAGACCGTCGAACGGCGGCTGTGGAGCCCGAAGTTCGGCGGCATCGCTCGGTTCGAGGGCGACGAGTACTGCGGACATGAGAACCCGTGGATCATCTGCACCCTCTGGCTTGCCGAGGCGAAGCTCCGACTCGGCGAGCGCGAGCGGTGTCGGGAGCTGATCGAGTGGGTCGCCGAGCACGCGAGCCCCACCCGGCTCCTCCCCGAGCAGATCGATGCGTCGACCGGCCAGACGAAGAGCGCCATCCCCCTTACTTGGTCGCACTCGACGTTCGTCGACGTCGTGCACAAGTATCGTCAGGCGGTCGAGCAGGCCGATCCGGGCGACGAATAGTCCGACCGGCCAGAGCGCCGCCGTAGCCGGGATCCGATGGTAGCCGGTCGGGGCAACCCCGCGAGCGCCGCGCGACGGCAAGGTTAGGTACGACGCACCGCTCGGGCGGCTCGGCGGGGGTTTCCCCCGGGGCGGCATCGGATGGAGTTTCGGGGCGACCGGGAGGCGTTCGGGGGGCCCGGGATCGAACCCCGGTGGACCCACGGGAACAAGGACGGCGTCGGCACCGCGTTCTCGGCCGACAGCAAGCTCTGGTTCA
>DASYOF010000141.1:0-1698 GCA_036007995.1 Thermoplasmata archaeon | reverse complement strand
TCCTCCGGCGGGTACCCGAACAACTTCACCTGGGTCTCGACCCCCGAGACCTACACGGGGACTCCGCTCGCGGTCTCGATCGCCCAGCCCGAGAACATGATGCTCAGCAACATCAACCTCACCGCGGGCGGGGTCATCGCCGGCAACGTTACCGCCGCCGGCACGAACTTCGGGCTGCCACTCGCCTCGTTCGAGGTGTGCTCGGTTTCGCCGACGTACCCGGTCGGCTGCACGTCCGGGTCGGCCAACCTCAAGGGCCAGCTGGTGGTCCCGTCGCCGCTCGGCTGGGACTATATCAAGGTCTCGGCGTCCGGGTACGAACCGGACTACGTCTGGGCGTACGTCTCCGCGTCCGGGGCGATCGTGTACATCGGCAACATCGGACTCCAGCCGCTCGCCACGCTCGAGGGTCGGGTCGTCGACCCGTACGGGAACGCCGTCCTCGGCGCGACGGCCGTCGTCTGCGCGCTTACCACGAGCATCGGGTCCGCATGCCCGAACCTCGGGGCCGGCCGGGTCAGCAGCAACGGCGTCTACCTCGGCCAGGTCATCGGCGGATGGCTCCCGATGGCGACGTACCGCGTCGTCGTCACGGCCGCCGGGTACTCGACGAACTTCGCCTGGGTCAACGCCACGGTCGGCCAGCAGACGAACATCTCCACCCTCACCCTCTTCCCCTCCGGGTCGAACGGGACCGGCGCGTTGCCGTCCCACGCCGCGCCGCGCCCGGCGAACGGGTCGCAGGTCTCGACGTGGGTCGTCGGACGGTTTATCGACAACGTGTCGCTGCTCGGCGTCGAGACCACGAACTACCAGGCGTGTCCGGCGGCCGGCGGGGCGTGTACCCAGCCGGTCGGCGGGTCGAACACCGGTGGGTTCTTCAATCTCACCGCCCCGGCCGGCCTGTACTACCTGAACATCACGGCGTACGGGTATCTGACCGACTCGGTCTACTTCAACTCGAGCGGTGCGGCGTACCTCGACCTCGGGGCGATCTACCTGACGCCCCTTCCCTGGGTGTTCGGAAACGTCACGATCAATCCGTGGAATCTGATCTACGTCCCGATCTCGAGCACCATCACCGATTCGTTCCAGATGGGCCCGTTGGCGATCGTGACCATCTGCTCCCCCAACGACGGATGCGCTCCGACGACGGGGCCGACCACCGACGTCTCCCCGACCGGCCAGTTCATGGTATGGGGCGAGCCCGGGATCGCCGACACGGTGACGGTGTCCCCCTCGACCGCGGGGATCGGAACCTCCGCGAACGGCGGGTTTGACAACAACGTCACGCGCCTCACGATCGGCGTCGGCCAGTTGACCGCCTCGATTCCCGGGGCGATCAAGCTCGACATCTTCGCCGCGGTGAGCTTCTCCGTCTGGAACAACGTGAGCTACACGGGCGCGCCACCCGGCTCGGTCTCGACCCCGATCAAGTACGCCAGCGTCGGGATCCAGGCGATCGGCAACCACACGGGAAGCGCCAGCTGGTCGACGAACGGCAGCGGCGGCGTGACGTTCTTCATCCCGCCCGGGAACCCCGCCCGCCGCGTCACCTACACGACCGTGGTGCCGGACGCGTGGGAATCGGCGACCAACGTGCTCCCGGTCGCGCTCACCCCGGGGGAATCGTACATGGCCGATCCGCTGAGCGTCTTCCACTTCGGGTGGGAGACTGGGCTCATCGTGACGAGCAAC
>DASYOF010000140.1:0-2403 GCA_036007995.1 Thermoplasmata archaeon | reverse complement strand
TTTCCGCGCGCGCCGCGAGGGGTTCGTCTTCCAGTCGTACAACCTCCTGCCGATCCTCACCGCCTCGGAGAACGTCGAGATGCCGCTGCTCATCACCGGCATGGGCGGCCGCGAGGCGAGGACCCGGGCCCGACAGATCCTGACCGAGCTCGGGCTCGCCGACCGGCTGGACCGGCGGCCGTCGGAACTCTCCGGCGGTCAGCAGCAGCGCGTCTCGCTCGCTCGCGCCCTCGTGGGCCACCCCGCCATCGTCTGGGCCGACGAACCGACGGGCAATCTCGACGAGACCGCCTCGCACCAGGTCGTCGAGCTGCTCCGGAACCTCAACAAGACCTACTCGCAGACGATGGTCGTCGTGACCCACGACCCGACCGTGGCGTCGGCGTGCGACCGGACCCTCCGGATGGACGACGGCCGGCTCGCCGGATAGCGGACGATGGCGGTCGGGGGGATCGTGGGCGGGCTCCTGCTCCTGCTCGGGGCGATCGCCGTCCTGTTCGTGATCCTGGGCTTCCGCCACCCCCTCGCGTTCCGGATCGGTCGACGCAACGTGGTCCGCGCCCCCCGGCGGACCGCCCTTCTGCTCGCCGGCCTCCTCGTCGCGACGACGATCATCTCCGGTAGTCTCGTGGTCGGCGATACGATCGACACCCTCGCGGTCCACTACACCGTCCTCGGCGCAGGGCACGACGACGAGGCGATCGAGAACCAGACGCCGGACGGTGCGCTCGGCTTCTACAACTACTCCGTCTACGGCAGCCTCGTCGCCGCCACGTCGGGCAATCCGCAGATCGCCGGGATGGCTCCGGAGATCATCACGACGGCCGCGGTGTACGACATGCGGTCGGCGACGCCGCAGCCGAACCTCTACCTCATCGGCGGGAACGCCAACCAGAGCGGCCAGCTCGGCAGCTTCGTCTCCGACGACGGGGCGACCGTCGACGGACCGGCCGCCGGCCAGGTGATCCTCGACGACCTCGCCGCCTCCGAGCTGAACGCCTCCGCCGGGGACCCGGTCGTCGTGTACGGGGTGAACGGTCACCCGCTCGCGCTCACCGTGCAGGCGGTCGTGCAGGACAACATTCGCGGCGCGTTTCCGACCGGCGGACTCGGGAACTCCGGGAGCGCCTTCGTGGACCTCCCGGCCGCCCAGCTCCTGAACAACGTCTCGTCCGAGATCAACTACATCGCCGTATCGAACACGGGGTCGCAAGCGGACCGACTCGCGAACGCCGATGGGGTCAACGCGACGTTGACCGCCGCGATCGCGACCATCCCTGCCGCGCACGGACTGTCGGTGCAGGAGGTGTTCAAGACCGCCCTGACCCAGGAGGAGATGGCCGGGAGCGGACTCACCACGCTGTTCCTCGTCCTCGGACTGTTCTCGATCGCGGCCGGGGCGCTGCTGATCGTCGGGATCTTCCTGCTCCTCGCGGAAGAGCGCAAGGGGGAGATGGGCGTCCTCCGCGCCGTCGGCCTCCGCGGCCGGGAGCTCGTCTATGCGTTCCTGTTCGAGGGCGTCTTCTACTCGGCCGGGAGCGCGCTCGCCGGTACTTTCCTCGGCGTCGGGGTCGGCTACGGCCTGACTTACGCGTTTGGGGCGCTGATCTCCGAGCCTGGGCTCTCCCCGGCGGCGCTCCTCCAGTCGTTCACGATCTTGCCCCAGACCCTCGTGATCGCGTACACGGTCGGGTTCCTGCTCACCCTTGGGACGGTCTGGATCGCGAGCCGCCGCGCCAGTCGATTGAACATCGTGCGGGCGATCCGGGACCTACCGGAACCCGAGCCCCCGGTGCGGACCTACACCCTCGCGGCGATCCTCGGGGCGCTCTCCATCCTCGGCGGCGCGGCCCTGTACGCGGCAACGTACCAGGGAACAACCTCGCTGCCCGAGCCGGTGATCGGCGGAACCATGGTGATCGCGGGGTTCGGACTCGTGGCGGCGCGGTTCGTGAAGAACCGCCTCGCGTTCTCCGCCATGGGCGTGGCCCTGCTCGTCTGGGCCGGGGACGTCGGACTCCGTCTCGCGCTGCTCGGCCCGGACCACACCGGCGGGATCTACTCCGTCTTCGTGGAGGGGATCGTCCTCGTCGCGGGCGCGGTGATCCTCTTCGCGTTCAACTCGGCCACCGTCGCCGCCGCCCTCGTCCGGGTGATCGGGGGCCGGTCGGAGCGGGCCCCGGTCGCGAAAGTCGGGCTTTCGTACCCCGGTCGACGCCCCGGCCGCGCGACGATCAGCCTCGCGATCTTCGCGCTCGTGACGTTCACGCTCGTCGCGATCGCCGGCGTCGGCTCGTCGCTCGACGCGAGTCTCGGCTCCCTCGTTCAGGATGAGTCGGGAGGGTACCAGCTCGTCGCCTACTCGGGGACGTCGACGCCCCAGCTCGCGACCATCATCGCGGA
>DASYOF010000139.1:0-9492 GCA_036007995.1 Thermoplasmata archaeon | reverse complement strand
CCTCGCGGCGCTCCACGAGCTTCGCCCGCTCCAGCCGCCGGATCGCCTTGACCATCTCGGGGACGTATTCGCTCGCGCGCGGGGCCTCGGTCGGCGGAAGAAGGCCGAGCCGGTCGAGGTCGTCGAAGAATCGCCGTTCTTCCCGACGGGCGAGGCCGCGCCAGCCGACGCCCAGCACCGACGCCCGGGCGGTGATCTTGTCCTCGAAATCGGTGATGTTCATGACGTGGCGGACCTTCAGCCCCTGCGATAGCAGGAACCTCCGCACGATGTCGAAGTAGAGGTACGTCCGCGCGTGGCCGACGTGGGCCCGGTCGTACACCGTCGGTCCACAGACGTACAGGTGGACGGGCCGGTCCGTCGGGGGGCGGAAGCGCCGGACGGTGTCGTAGAGCGTCTCGTGGAACGAGAGAAACATCGGACGGGTCTCGCTGCGGGTCGCGCGGCATAAGCCTTTTCGGCGGTCCGACCCCGCGCGGGAATTCGGTAGCTTCAAGAGGCGTAGGTCCCGTGGGACGGCGGTAGGCGAGCCGACGAGATGGAGACCCTCTACCTGCTCGTGGAGACCGAGGTCGGCCGGCTCGAGGACGTCCTCAAGCGGCTGAAATCGGTCCCGAACGTCGTCGAGGTCGAGGCGGTCACCGGACCGTTCGACCTGATCGTGAAGGTCCAGGCCGACCACATCAACACCGCCCTCGACATCGTGATGACGAAGATCCGCAAGGTTCCCGGGATCAAGGGGACCGAGACGCTGGTCACCGTCAGCGGCCCCTGACGGCGACCGGGCGGTCGCGTTCGGGTGCGGGATAAATATCCGCGGCCGATGGGCCGACATGGTCGGGGTCGGAGAGCCAGCACCGGAGTTCGAGGGACCGAGTTCGACGGGCGGGAAGTTCCGCCTCTCCGAGCACCGCGGGCATCCCGTGGTCATCTACTTCTTCCCGAAGGCCGACACGCCCGGCTGCACCATCGAGACGAAGGCGTTCCGCGACCTCCATCCCGAGTTTCAGAAGCGACACGTGACGGTCATCGGCGTGAGCGTCGACGACCCGGAGGACGAGACGAAGTTCGCCACGAAGTACGACGTCCCGTTCGGCCTCGTCGCCGACCCGGACAAGACGATCGCGACGAAGTACGGCGTGCTCGGCCCGCACGGGACCGCCCGGCGGGTCACGTTCCTCATCGGGCCGGACGGGAAGGTCCTCCAGACGGTCGACGGGAGCCCGCTCGACCACGTGGCGGCCGCGAAGGCGCGGTTCCTCTCGGGCTGAACGCCGGGACTACGGCGGGACGTCCGCCGTCGCGGCCGGAGCGGCGGGCGACGCCGGGGCGGGGGCCTTCCGCAACCCCCAGACCCGGTCGCCCGCCACGTGGAGCAGCGCCGGAACGAGGTACGTCCGCACGACCATCGCGTCGAGGACGATCGCGGTGGCGACGGCGAAGCCGATCGCGCGGAGGAGGAGGAAGTTCCCCGTGATCAGAATCGCGAACGCGCTCGCGAGGATGACCGCGGCCGCGGTGATGATCGCGCCGGTCCGCCCGACCGCTTCGACGACCGCCTCGGTCGAGGTGCGCCCGCGCAACCGTTCTTCGCGCACCCGCGTGAGCAGGAAGATGTTGTAGTCGATCCCGAGACCGAGGATCAGGACGAACAGGATCACGGGAACGAAGTAGAACAGCGGGACCCCGAACCCGAGGTCGAGGACGAGGTAGGTGACCGCCCACGACCAGCCGATCGAGAGGCCGATCGTAGCGACGGCCATCGGGGGGATGAGGTACGAGCGGAGTGCGACGAACAGCACGATCAGCAGCCCGATGGAGACGAGGATCGCCATCCGCTGGAGCGCGAGCGAGGTCTGGGCCTGGATGTCGGAGGTTTCCGACGCTCCCCCGCCGTAGGCGACCCCGGTGACCTCCGGGTGCGAGGCGGCGAAGCTGGACGTCTCGGAGGCGATCGTGTGCAACAGGTGGACCGAATCGGCGGAAAGCCCCGGCGAGCTGGAGATGACCGTGAACCAGATCGTGCGCCCATCGTTCCCGAGGTACGAGGCGAGCGTGCCCGACAGCATCGCCTGGACGGCCGGCGGCGCCGTCGACCAGTTCAGCCAGGCCCCGAGGCCGGCTCCGGTCGGCCCGACCGGGGAACCGACTCGGTCGACGCCCGGTGTCCCGGCGAACGTTCTCGTGAGCGCGGCGATGTCGCCGAACTCCCCCGGGTTCGGGGTGGCGCCGACGACGAGCGGCGCCGAGAAGGTGACGAGGACGTCGGAGGGGAAGGCGAACCCGCTCCCGAACTTCTCGTTGAGCTCGGCGAGCCCGTCCGTGGCGGGATGGCCGGCGGGGAGCTGGCCGTAGAAATCGTACGATTCCGGGACGTTGATGGCGACGTAGAGGAGCGGGATCGAGAGGAGGAGAACGACGGCGATGATCGTCTTCGGCCGGCGCTGGCTCAATCGCCCGGCCCGGTAGAAGTAGCCGGCTTCGCTCGCCACGCGCGACCGCCGACGGGCGGCGGCCGCTTCGAACTTCGCGCCGGTCTCCGGCCAGAAGATCCGCGGACCGATCAGGGTGAGCAGGGCGGGGATCAGCGTGAGCGAGATCAGCACCGTGATCAGGATCGCCAGCGAGAGGACCGAACCCCACTGGCTGAGGAGCGTCACCCCCGAAAGGGTGAGCGCCAAAGTGGCCAGGATCGCCGTACCGCCGCTGGTCGCGATCGATTGGCCGGCCCACGTCGTGGAGGTGATGAGCGCCTCCTGCGGGGTACGGCCGGCGATCAGCTCCTCCCGGTACCGGGCGACGAGGAAGATCGCGTAGTCGGTTCCCACCCCCAAGACGAACGTCGTCACGAGCTCGATCGACGTCACGTCGACGTGCGCGACGAGGGTGCCGACGACCACGACCCCGGCGGTCGCGAGTCCCAGCGCGAGGCCGAGCGCGCCGAAGGTGATGAGGGGGGCGAGCGGCGCCCGGAAGTACGCGATGGTGATCAGGACCAGGACGAGCAGCGTCAGGGGAAGCACGATCGAAAGGCTCGAGCTCAGGTCCGTCGATTCGTTCTGGTCGAGCGCCGCCCCGCCCGTTTGGTAGTACGACACCGTGGACGCGACACCGGCGGCGGTGAGCGCCGCCGGCACGACCCGGTTGAGCTCGAGGACGTCGTCGAAGATCGGGGTCGCACCGGACGGGGTCGTGTAGCCGTCGTCCTTGGAGTACGCCACGATCAGCAGGGTTGCCGTGCCGTCCGCGGAGAGGAACTGTTGACGGATGGCGATCGGGATCGGCACGGGGTAGTCCGCGACGGGGGTGGTGTTCGCGATCGTCGCTGCCCATCGCGAGGCGGCGGCCGCGGAGGGACCCGCCGCGGGCCACGCGTCCCAAACATCGAGGATCCACCCGGTCGAAAGTCCGGAGCCGCTCGCCAGGACCGCGGCGGTCGTTACGTGGAGGCTCGAGGCGTTCGTGTAGTTCTCAACACCGAGGGTGGCGAGGGCGATTCCTGCGATGGCTTGGGCCGAGGTGTTCGGGAACAATGTAGGAAGGAGCACGGCGCCCCCCTCCCCCGCCGCCCAATCGGCGCAGACGACGACATTCGAGACGTTCGCCGCGCAGTCCTTCGAGCCGTTGAAGCCCGTGTACAGCGTGTTGAGCAAGTTCGAGGGGTACGGTCCGGAATAGAAGGCGTTCAGCACCGCGACCGACGAGGAGTTGGACGGGAGCTCGGAGAGCGTCTGGTTGTAGGCGGGCGCGTTCGCGTCGCTCGCGGGCGCCCCGGGGTGCGCCGCGACGATCGCCTCCCAGTTCGCGAGGAACAACGCCGGTGGCCCCCAGAGAAGTTGGGCCGATCCATTTACCGCCGGCAAGACCGAGTCGGGTCCGCTCGTGCCGGAAACGATGACGCCGTTCGCGAGCTGGGCGAGCCCCCCGAGGTACCCGCCGTAGGCGCTGTACACGGTCGACACCCCCGCGAGGTACGTGAGCGAGCGATCGGCGTCGATCTTGGCCGTGACCGCGACTGTGGCCGCTTGATCCTGCGGACTCGTGATGTTGGAGCCGACGAGGAGCACGTAGCTCGCTGATGCGGCCGTCCCGTTCGGGTACAGCTGGGCGATCTCCCGGGCCGCGACCGCGCTCGGCGCGGAGTTCGGGAGCGTCGTCGCCGAGTTCGTGGTGACGGTCCCGACCCTCGGGAGGAGCGGGAGCGCGATGAGGAGGAGCAGGATCCAGAAGACCACCGGGTACCACGGGTGCTTCTGGATGCCCCGGCCCAGGCGGCCGAACGCGCGGGCGCCGAACGTCGAATCCGCCCCGCTTCCGGACACGGCCCCTCGCGGAGCCACGGTGAGGATAACGCTATCCGGCCGTCACGGGCGGGGCCTTGCTCGCCGGGGGCTTCCGCCAGCTCGCGGGGTACTCGCCCGCGTCGGCGACGACCCGGCCGGCGTCGATGACCCAGCCGTGCTTCCGTCGGGAGATGTCGGCCGAATCGACGAGCGCGCGCCCGAGCGCCACGAGGTGACCGGTCCGGGAGACGAGCGCGACCGGCTGGCCCGCCGAGAACGGCCGGAGCACCCGGTCGATCCCGCCGCCGGCGAGGTCGGCGCCGTGCGCGACCGCCGCGGCGGCCGAGTCCCGGAGGATCACCTGCGGGAACTCCTGCCAGACCTCGGCCATCGGGTGGAGGAGGGCGAGCAGCGAGTCTGTTGATCCGGCCCGGGCGCGCGTGACCGCGTCGGCGAGCGCGGCGAGCGGCACCGACTGGCCCTCGACGAACGGCCCGGTCCCGGTCCGCCGGAGCTCCTCGAGGTGGCCGCCGACCCCCAGGGCGTCCCCCAGGTCGACGGCGAGGGTCCGGACGTACGTCCCGGAGTCGCCGACGACGTCGAGGAGGAGCTTCGGCCCGCTCCGCTCGATCAGGTCGAGCCGGTGGATCGTCCGGATCCGACGCTCGCGCTTCACCGCGGACCGGACCGGGGGCGTCTGGAAGATCGGGCCCTTGAACTCCTCGAGCGCCGCGCGCACCGAGGCGTCGGGGACCTCCCCGTGGAGGACCGCGACGCCGATGTACCGCTTCGGGAACTGGAGCACGAGCGGGAGGAGCTTGAGCGCCGGGCCGACGCCGATCCACAGCACGCCGGAGACGTTCGGGTCGAGCGTCCCGGCGTGGCCGGCCCGTTCGAGGCCGAGCAGGTCGCGCACCCAGGCGGTCACCTGGTGGGACGTCGGGCCCCGGGGCTTGTCAATCAGCAGGAAGGCGCCCTCCGCGATCCGCGCCGCGATGGGCGGAGGGAGCGGCTCGCTCACGGCGCCCTCGGTCGCCCGAGGAACTCGGCGATCGTCCGGACGACGTCGGCCGCCGGCGCGTGCGTGGAATCGACCGTGAGATCGGGCGTCTCCCGCTCGAGGTCGATCCCGTAGTACCGGAGGTAGCGGGTGCGCTCGCTCGCCTCGCGCTCCCGCGTCGCCCGGCCGACGTCGTCGACGGTCCCGCCGTCGCGCTTCGCGAGGCGCTCCCACCGGGTCCGCTCCTCCGCCGTGACGACGACGTACCGGTTCGGGAGGCCCCGGCGGCGGAGCAACGGTCCCGTGAGACGGCCGTCCAGCAGGCGCGTGGGCGCCGCGAGGCGGACCATCTCGGCGTCGAGGCCGAGGTCGATCGTCGGGTCCTTCTCGGCGAGCGCGCCCAGCTCGGCGAGCGTGACGCCCCGCTGCTTCGCCGCGGCGCGGAACAGCTCGCCGGCGCTCACGAACTCGAGCCCCAGCTGGGCGGCGAGCGCCCGGCCCGCGGTCGACTTCCCGCTCCCGGGGGGACCGCCGATCGTGAGGACTGGCTCGGTCACGCGCTCGGCCCCGCCGCGCCGGCGCCGGCCGGCGTCGCGAGACCGTGGGCCTCTTCGTAGCGCCGCAGCGCGTAGTGCTTCAGGACCCGCCGGAAGACGAGCGAGAGCGGGACGGTGTAGAGGGTGAACAGGAGGAACCAGACCGGGATCGGGAGCGGGTGGAGCGGCGAGAGCAGGTCGACCTGGGCGCCCCCGAGGCTGACGGTCGGGTTCACGGCGGCCGCGATGAACAGCCCGACCCACGTGTAGATCGCGATCACGAGGAACCAGGTGACCGCCATCCCCTTCAGCTGGGCGATCGACACCTCTCCCGAGAGCTTCGTGAGCTCGAGTTGCCGGGGCTTCAGCGCGTCGATCCGGTCCTTCTTGCCGGACTTCATCGCCGCCATCTGGACCTTCCGGAACGCGGCGCTCCACGACTGGACCTTCGCCGCCTTCACCCAGTCGGTGGTCCAGTTGTACGCGACCGCGGTGAGGAGCATCTCGATGACCGCGGCGAGGAACATCGTCAGCAAGAGGTAGGAGTGGCCGAACCCGATCGACGGGGCGAGGGCGAAGCCGAACGTCGTCGCGACCCCGTTCCGCGTCGAGGAATCGAAGATCATCCAGAGGCCGAGGATGAACAGGAACGTCAGGACGAACGTCGAGAGCTTGAACGCGGGGGGTGGCGGCCGGGCCGGTACGGCGGGCGTCGCCGTCGATTCCGATTCGTCCGCGTCGTCGTCGCCCTCGGCGAGCGGGGCGGCTTTCTCGGCGTCGGTCTGGCTCGGCAGCGGGAGCTGCGCGGCCATCGGTCTATTCGCCCCCGAGGAACCGACGGAGCAGCGGGTTCATCTCCATGAGCTGCTCGCGGCCCATCGCCTCGTAGAGATTGATGATGATCCCGACCGTCAGCAGCACGCCGGTGCCGCTCGCGTTCCCGACGGTGCCGATCAGGTCGGCCCCGGCGGCGAGCGCGCCGACCGCCGCGCCAGAGATGATCGTGATGACCGGGATGTACCGCTCGAGGACCCGTCGCAACACCCTCGGTTCCCGACGGAACCCGGGGATCTGCATCCCCGACGCCTCGATCTGGCGGGCGACCGCTTCCGGGCCCATGTTCGTCGTCTGGATCCAGAACCGGGCGAAGATGATCGACCCCGTGACCATGACGGAGAAGTAGATCAGCACGTGCGCGAGGTCCTGCCACCAGACGTGGCCGACGAGGAGCGAGCCGTACGTTTGCGCGTTCAGGAGCGGGAGCAGCCAAGACTCGAGGCCGTTCACCGTGGACAGGTAGTAGGCACCTCCGGTCAGTGGGGTCGTCGCGCTCACCCCCATCTGCGTGGCTTGGGCCTGGCTCGCCGGGTACGACCCGATCCACCACTGATGGCCGAGGAGCGGGAAGTGCATCAGGGTCGGGTTCGACCAGAGCAGGATCGAGAACATCGAGACGTTGGCGAGCAACGCCGCCATCAGGATGACCGGAATGTTGCTCGCGTAGATCAGCCGCAACGGGTAGCGGCCGCGCGCCCCGCGCGCTTCGGCGTGGGAGAGCGGGAGCTCGATCCGGGTCGACTCGGTCCAGGCGACGAGGAAGAAGATCGCGGCGGTCCCGGCGAGCGCGACGACCGGGTTCGGCGAATGGAGCAGCACCTGCTCCCAGCCGCCGCCGGCCATCTGGCCGGCGTTCAGGTGGGTGAAGAACCAGTACGCCTTCGGCAGCGTGCCGGACGGCGGATTCGTCTGGCTGACCGGCGCCGTCGCGGACGCCGGCAGCCAATTGAGCGTCCCCTGGACGATCTGCTGGCTCACGCCCGCGGCGATGAACAGCGAGATCCCGCTGCCGATCCCCCACTTCGAGACGACCTCGTCCATCAGGAAGACGAGGTAGCTGCCGAAGACGAGCTGGGCGATGATGATCATCTCGGCGAGCAGCATGCCGTTCCCCGGCGACGCCGAGCCGAGGCTCGAGACGAGGCTCGCCGACGGCGACAGGTAGCCGAACACCTGCGGGACCGCCTCGACGAAGATCATCGCGACGACCATGACCTTCTGGGTCCCCTGGTACATCCCCTTGTCCTCGTCGTCGGTGAGGTCGAGGTTGATGATCTTCGCCCCGGTGAACAGCTGCATGATGATCGACCCGGTGACGATCGGGCCGATGCCGAGGTGCATCAGCGTCCCCTGCTGGCCGGCGAGGATCGCTCGGTAGCTCTGGAACAGGTCGATGACGGTCGCCTGGTCGACGCCGTAGAGGAAGATGTTCGTCAGGACGAAGTACATCAGCAGGACCCCGACGGTCCAGAACATCTTCGTACGGAACTGGACGTGGCCCTTCGGCTGGGCGACCGCGGGCATCCGGGACGTGATCGGCTTCAGCCCGTACAGTTTCGACTTCGGCCCGTCGTACGAGAGCCCGAGGAAGAACAGGCTGAAGATCGCGAAGATGACGAGCGAGGTGAGGCCGAAGGCGATCGGGGTCGGATGGGCCCAGACCCAGTCGACGCCGAGCAGACCGACGGCGACGACGACGAGCGGGATCGCCCACCGGTAGTCCCGAGGGATCTCCTCCTCAGCCATGAACCGCGGCTCGACCTCCGCCGCCGCTTATATTCTCTTCGGGGAGCGCGGCGCGCCTACGACGGGGGAGCCGGGGCGGCCGCGAGAAGCTCGACCTTCGTCTTCGCGTGCTTCGTCGCGTGCGCGACGAACACTTTCCACGGCTTCGCGACCCGACCGCCGCCGAGCAGTCGGTCGACCCCGATCCGTGTCAGATCGGCGACGTACCCGTCGGCCGACTCGGTGAGCGCCTTCGCCGCCTTCAGGAACGGCACGAGGCCGTCGAGCTGGCCGACGTTGAGGCTGACCGGGTTCTCGACGATCTCCGGGGGACGCTTGAAGCCGTGCCGACCGAAGTGGTCCGGCGCGTAGATCAGCATCGACTTGAACTTGTACTTGTGAAGCCCGGCGTTGCCTCGCCCTCCCTGCTTGCCCGCGCCGCGGCCCGCCTTGATGCCGCGGCCGTGGGTGCGGAGCCCCCGGAACTTCCTCGTGCGGCTCGGCATGGCGACCTACATCATCCGGCGCGCGAGGTCGTTGACCGCGCGGCCGCGGTAGCCGAGCGCGCCGCCGAGCGCGAACGGCTTCTTCGTCGAGCGCCATCCGCCCTTCGGGGCGCGGAGGCGGAGGAGCGGCCGGACGCCGGGGGTCCTCGTCATCCCCTCGGCCAGGATCGTGCGCGTCAGGTCGTTGAAATCCTTCACGCGGGCGACCTCGCGCGCGGTGGTGTCGGTGAGCCGCTCGCCGGTGGTGCTCTCGCCGCGCTCCTTGAGGAGCAGGCTGAGCGTCTCCGGCTCCGCCTCGCCCCAGGTGACGTACCCCTGGACCTTGGTGAGCATCCCCCGGTAGGACGGGGCCTCCGGCAGGATCGTGGCGTGGTTCGGCCGATTGAGGTGGAGGAGATCGAGGGTGTCGATGATCTCCTGCTTGGCGTGGATGCCCCCGCGCACCCGGATGACGACCCACGCCATCAGGCACCTCCAGCCGGGCGGGCGCCCGGCGCGGGAGGCGGGCCGCGGCCCGGCGGGCCCCGACCCGGGGGTCCCCGACCGGGACCCCCGCGTCCACCGGGGCCGCCCCGGCCCGGACCGCCCCGGCGGCCGCCCGGTCC
>DASYOF010000138.1:0-5903 GCA_036007995.1 Thermoplasmata archaeon | reverse complement strand
CGTTCGACAACCCCGCCTGGGTCACCGACATCGAGGCGAGCTCGTCCGACCCGATCCGACCCTGCCGGTGGAGGTGGACCAGGATCCGCTCCCCGAGCGGTCCGTTCAGATCGCCCGAACCGTACGAGCCCGAGACGGCGGCCGCCGCTGTGGCGCCCACCGGGACCGCCGCGGGCTCCGGATCGGCGGAAGAATCTGGGGCGGAACTCGGTGCGGCCGGGAGGGCGGCAACCCCGCCTCCGGCGGATCCGGACCATTCGGACAGTCCGTTCCGGTCGCCCGGGGTCGCCTTCCGGGAACCGCCCCTCCACTTCCAGGCGGCGACGGCGATCACGACCGCCGCCACGCCGACGACCGCGGCCACGATCGCCCACGTCCACCAGCCCGGGGGCCCGCTCGGGGCCTTGTGGGGCGGGATCGGGGTCGTCCCGTTCGGGGAGGGGGACTTGGGGGTCTTGTTCGTGACGCTCGGCGACGCGAGCGAGAGGTTCCAGGTCGCCTCTTGGAAGACCCCGGCGCTGTCGGCCACCGTGAGGGTCCCCGAATAGTTCCCCTTCGTCGCATATCGATGGGTCAGCGAGGCGGTCGCGGAGAGATTGTCGTACGTCCCATCTCCGAATGCCCAGGAGTAGGACAGCGCGCCGAGGCCCCCCGAGGCGGTCGCCGACAGGGAGTCGTTGGCCGGCGCCGTCGTTCCCGACGGCGTGGCCCGCACGCTCGCGACCAGGGAGGGGATGTCGAGCGACCACGAGTCGTTGAGGGAGGTGTGGCAGTTGACCTCGGTGCAGCCGCCAAACTCCACCACGCCTCCGAACGCCGTGTCGTAGGTCAGCGCGGTCGCCCACCGGCCCGGCGGGTCGGGACCGACGAGCGAGGTCACGTTCGTCCAGCCTCCCCGCGCGAACACCCACGTGTCGTTCGCGCCCCGTTCCGAGGCCCCGCCGGAGGCGGGGATCGCGCCGCCGAACAGGAGGTCGGCGCCGTACGCCGAATCGTACGCGAACGGCGAGCCGCGGCGCGCGCTCGGCGCCGGACCGGTGGCCGCGACCTGGCTCCAGGCGGTGCCGTTGAAGATCCACGTGTCGCCGCAGGAGGCCGCGCCACAGTACCGTCCTCCGAACAGGACGACCCCGCCGTCGGACGGGTCGTTCGCCTCCGACGCCCAGTACCGGGGGGACGGGGCGCTATGGACGCTCGACGTCACGTTCGCCCACCGTCCGGCCGAAAACGTCCAAGTGTCCCCGAGCGAGGGGCCGGTCGGAGAAAGGCCCCCGAAGAGGACCGCCTCGGAGTGAGTCGTATCGTACACGACCGAGGGCTCGAACCGTCCGGAGGGCGGTATTCCGGCCCGGGAGGTGATGTTCGTCCAGTTGCCGTCGAACGACCAGGTGTCGGACAGGAACTGGCCGCGGGACGACTGGCCCCCGAACAGAATGACGGCGCGAGCGACCGGATCGTACCAGGCCCGCGCATCCCCCCGGGGGGACGGCGCGCCCCGAGACGGAGGTAGCATTTCCCAGGACGCCGGAGTCCGGAGCCAGGTGTCGTTCACCACGGTCCCGTTCGGCTCGGTGCCGCCGAACAGGAGATCGGCGCCGAAAGCGGGGTCGTTGACGAAGACGACCGAACCTCGCTCAGAGGGGGCGACGGGAAGCTCCTCAGCGCACCATTGGGGGACGGCCGAGACACCGCCGACCAGCACCTCCGTGGGACCAGACGAGGCCGGGGTCCCGACCGAGTCGGTGCCCGAGACCGTGGCCTCGAATGCCCCGCACGAACGGTAGACGTGGGTCACGTTGTTGGCGACCGAGAGCGGAGAAACGGTCCCATCCCCGAAATCGAACGAGAACCTCCACGGGGGCACTCCGCCGGAGGCGGTCGCCTGGAGCGCGACCGCCGCGCCCACGACCGGGGCAACCGTCAGAAGCTCGAGCGAGATCGCGGGCGCGCTCGCGAGCACCCAGGTGTCGTTCGCCGCGCTGGCGCAGCCGAGGGCCTCGCAGCCCCCGACCAGCACCACGCCCCCGAGCCCCGGCGCGTCGGCCATCCCTCCCGTCCAACGGGCGACCGGCGCCGAGCCCACCACATCGGTGAGATTGGCCCATTGCCCGCTCGCGTTGAACCGCCAGGTCGCATTCGTCGGGAAGCCGTTCACCCCCGTATCGCCGCCGTACAGGACGACCGAGCCGCTCGCCGAATCCGCCGAGAGGAACGGGCCCCGGAGCGGGCCGGGGGAAATCGTCGGATGGAGCTGCGACCAGCTTCCGTTGCGGAACAGCCAGGTGTCGTTGAAGTTCGGACCGGAATAGGTCTGCCCCCCGTAGACGAGTACGCCGTTGGCGGCCGGGTCGCTCGCCACCCCGGGGAAGACCCGCGCGGGGGGGGCCGCACCGGCGGTCGAGGACACGTCGCTCCACGTGCCGTTCGCGAACGTCCATGTCGCGTTCGTCGGTGATCCGGGCGCGTTGACCCCGCCGAACAGCACCGCGGCGCCGGTCCCCGGGTCGACCGCCAGCTGGCCCGCCCCCCGGTGCCCGGGGTTCCCGGACACGTTCGATGTCAGATTGAACCAGGCGTTGTTCCGGAAGAGCCACGTGTCGTTGAGCGTCGGTTGCCCAGCCGGGTCGAGCCCACCGTACAGGAGGACACCACCCTCGGCCGGGTCCCACGCGCCTTGCGATCCCGCTCGGGCGGAGGGGGCCGGCCCATGGCCCGTCCATAGGGTCCACCCGCTTCCGTTGTACAACCACGTCCGGTTCGAGGTGGCTCCGTTGATCACCCCGCCGAACAGGAGGACACCGCCAATCGGCGGGTAGGACGCGAGGACCATCCCGCCCAGGGGACCCGGCCCGGGTCGGCTGGACACGGTTCGATTGGACCATCGGAACCCGAGCGCGGCACTCGGGTGTTGGCCCGCGATCCCGGACTCGGCTCCACCGGGGGAGAGCGGGAGGTGGCGCCCCACTAGGGCTGCCGGCAGGCTATTCGGTATGGGCGGGAGGAGGAGGAGTACCGTGATCACGACGATCCCGAGCACCGCCCCGCCGACCGCGGGGTGGCCACGACTCGCGCGAGTCTCCATGGAGAGGCGAGGCGCGGCAGTACCGTCCCCGCTATGAGCTTCGCGCCAAATCCCGGACCCCGTCTCACGGCGGGGGCGGCCGCCGGACCGGGACAAGGTGGAGCGTGGTGGCGCGGAACAGGAAACTACGCCCGACCGGAGCGTCCTCCGCGGTTCGCCCCGTCGC
This sequence comes from Thermoplasmata archaeon, assembly GCA_036007995.1. GTDB lineage: Archaea > Thermoplasmatota > Thermoplasmata > Lutacidiplasmatales > UBA184 > Lutacidiplasma. Next base: position 2,655 of record DASYOF010000138.1, on the reverse strand, counting down.
CCTCGTCACCGGCGGAGGTACGGGGCTCGGACTCGCCATCGCCCGACGGCTCGCCGTCGACGGCCACGACCTGGTCCTGGCGAGCCGGTCGGTCGATCACCTGGCGGCCGGGGCCGCCGCGCTCCGGGGGACGGGCGCCCGGATCGTGACCGAGGCGACGGACGTTCGGGACCCGGCGGGGGTGGACCGCCTCGTGGCCCGCGTGCGAGCGGAGTTCGGGCGGCTCGACGTCCTGGTCAACAACGCGGCCGGGAACTTTGTCGCCCCGGCGGAGGCGATCACGCCGAACGGCTGGCGCGCGGTCGTCGGGATCGTCCTCGATGGGACATTCTTCGTCTCGCGGGCGGCGTTCCCGCTCCTCACCGAACGGACGTCGAGCTCGATCGTGAACATCGTCGCGTCGTACGCCTGGATGGCCGGGCCGGGGACCGCGCACTCGGCGGCGGCGAAGGCCGGAGTGCTGGCGCTCACCCGTACGCTCGCCGTCGAGTGGGCCTCGAAGGGGATCCGCGTCAACGCGGTCGCCCCCGGCCCGGTCCGGACCTCCGGGACGGACGAACGGCTCTGGACCTCGCCGGAGGTGGTCGAGGCGGTCGAGCACGGCATCCCGCTCCGGCGGTTCGGGACTCCGGAGGAAGTCGCCGACGCCGTCGGATTCCTCGCCGGTCCCCGGGCGGCGTACATCACCGGCCAGGTTCTGGCCGTCGACGGCGGCCAATGGCTCGGGACCGGCGTCATGGACCTCCTCGGGGCACACCCCCACGCCGCGCGGCGCGCCGGGGCGTCCCGGACACGCCCCCGCAAAGAAGAGGATTCATAGTAGAAGCGACTCGTTTTAGTCGCGACCGTGGAACTCGAGTGCTTGCCCGGGTTGGTGCCGACCGTCCTCGCGACGCTCGCACCGAACGAATCGATCTACTGCGAGCACGGGATTCTCCTGTTCAAGGACCCCCCCGTCACGGTCTCCCGCAAGACCGTCCAAGGGGGCGGGCTCCTCCAGGCCGTCGAGCGGACGACCGTTGGCGGCATCCCGTACTTCCTGACCGAGTTCACCGGCCCCGGTCACGTGGGCCTCTCCCGCGACGGCACCGGTGAGGTGCGGATCCTCGAGCTCGCGGCGAACCAGACGGTCGACGTCGCCGAGGGGTCGCTCCTCTGCGCCGACGCGCACATCCAGTACGGCATGGAGCACGTGAAGGGAACGCACCGACCGGGCCGGATGGCCGGCCTCTGGCTCGACCGGCTCACCGGGCCCGGCAAGATCGCCGTCCACGGCTACGGGAACGTCATCTCGATGGGCCTCGCGCCCCGCGAGGTGATCCACGTCGACCTCGGCGGCCTCCTCTGGAAGGACGGAAGCGTCGCGGCGAAGACCGTCAACCTCCCGTTCGGAGGTGGCCTCCTCGGCAAGCTCGAGGCGTACGAGGTGCTCGAGCTCACCGGCCCCGGCAAGGTCGCCCTGCAGAGCATCGACCCGAAGGTCCCCCATTTCTGAAGGACGGAGACGCACGATGCCGATCCCGGAAGAGTTCGTCAAGAAGCGGACCGAAGTGACGATCAGCCGCGCCTCCCTGCAGGAGCTGAACTGCAAGGGGTGCGGAGCGAAGATCTCGGCGAAGAACATCGAGGGCGGCTACGCCCGCTGCGAGTACTGCGGCGGCGCCTACGCGCTCGCGGCCGACGCCCCACCCCCGGAGTGAGCCCGACCGATGCAGGCCGACACGGTCGGAGGGATCGCCCCCGCGGTGCTCGTGACGCTCCGGCCGGGCGAGAAGGTCCTCGCGGCGCACGGCTTGATGCTGTACAAGGAGCACCCGGTCCAGGTCCACCGGCGCACGATGAAATCGCTCGGCGTGAGCCGGACCCATCTCATGGGGATGCACTCGCTCGGCGACAGCGAGGAGAGTTACTTCTTCGCCGAGTTCGAAGGCCCCGGCCACGTCTCCTTCTCCCGCGACAAGGGCGGGGAGGTCCGGGTCCTGCACCTCGCGCCCGGTCAAACCCTCCGGCTCCGCGACGGCCACCTGATCTGCTTCGACGAGTCGGTGCGCTACTACCCGATGGTCCTCGCCCAGTACCCCGCGCCGTTCCCCGACGCGAACGGACAACGGCCGGTGACGTACGTGTTCGCCGACGAGCTCACCGGGCCGGGAACGATCGTCTACCAGTCGTACGGGAACATCCTCTCCTTCGAGCTGAAGCCGGGCGAGGCGATGCGGACGAGCGTCGCCGGACTGCTCGCGACCGCCAACACCGTCCAGCTCCGGGTCGACTGGCTGGCCGGACCGGCGATGGCCTCCACCGGACCGGCGCCGCTTCCGGTCCTCGACCTCGTCGGGCCAGGAACCGTGCTCGTCCACAGCGGGGAGTGAGCCGTTGCAGGTCGAGGTCAAGGGCGAGTTCATCCCGGTCGCGCTCGCCACGCTCGCGGCCGGCGAGTCGATCTTCTGCGAGGGCGGCCTGATGGTCTTCTCCGACCCGACGATCGGCTTTGGCTACCGGTGGCTCACCCAGGGCGGGGTCCTCGGGGCGATGAAGCGCACCCTGTTCGGCGGCCTGCCGTTCCAGCTCCACGAGTACACCGGCCCCGGTTACGTGGCGTTCAGCCGGTTCCGTCCTGGGGAGACCCGCGTCGTCACGCTTGAGGCCGGCAAG
>DASYOF010000137.1:0-5003 GCA_036007995.1 Thermoplasmata archaeon | reverse complement strand
TCCTTTCGCGGCCGTACCGCCAGACGAGCGAGCTCGTCGCGGAGATCGTGAAGGCGGAACGGAGCTACGCGAAAAACCGCGCGTTCTGGGACTGACGCGCTACTCGAGCAGCTCGACCCCGCACCGGTCCGCGAGCGCGCGGACCGCCTCCGGCGAGTGGGACGCCCTGTCGTGGAGACCGTGGAGGAATTCGAGCGTCTTCGGCCCCATCACCAGCAGGTAGCGGGTCGGTCGCGGGGAGGAGTTCCAGAACGTGTGGACCACGTTCGGGCGACTCCACACCGCGGCCCCCGGCCCGGCGACGACGACCCGCTCGTCCAACCGAACCGAGAGCTCGCCCTCGAGAACGTACCACGCCTCGTCTTCCTCGCGGTGTCGGTGGAGGGGCGCCACCGTCCGGGGAGTCGGGCCGCCGCCCGGCGCTTCCCGGTACTCGGCGACGGCGAACGTGCTCGAGGCCGATCCGAGCTCGCCTTCGCGGAGCGCCGCCGCGACGTCCGGGGAACGGTTCACGTTCGGCCCTCGGGCGGAGCGGCGGCCGGCCCGGTCGCCTCTTCGACCAGCCGCCGGGCGGTCCCGAGGACCTCCGCGCGGGTTGCCCGCGTGCGAAGGGCCCCATCGCGCGCATGCGTCCGGGCCGCGGCGAATCCCGCCGCCCGGAGCGCGGCCAGGAATCGCTCCGTGGACGGCGGGGCCGGCAGGCCGGCCTCGCGAGCAACGGTGTTCGGCTCGTAGTAGAATGGGACGTCGGCGGTCGCTTCGTCTCGGAAACGACCGAGGAGCCGGGCGAGTTCCTCGGGGAGGGCGGCGGAGGAGGGGACGCGAAGCCGTTCCACGAACTCCCGGTCGAACAGCGGGCCGAGCCACATCGGTCCCGCCGGTCCGGAGGCGAGGAGCGTCGGTCCGCTCCACCGATCCGCCGTGATCACGCCGACCTCGCTCTCGGTCTTCTCGGCGACCACGATCGCATACGCGCGGACGTAGTGGTCGTGGACGTAGCTGACCAGCGGATGGATCCCGCGACCTCGGCCCGCGGCCTGCTTCGAGAGGGTGCCGAGCAGGATTCGGAGTCCGCCTTCCGGCCCGAGCCGGCCGGTCACGGGCTCGGCCGAATACCGCCGTCGGGTCGCCGCCGCGTCGACCCCGGCGAGCACGATCATGTCGGTGGCGGTGACGGAGAGAAGACCTCCCAAGGCGATGCCATCAAACGCGGCGTCCAGGAACTCGAGGGGGGAGCCGAACGGGTCGAGGTCGACGGCGTCGAACGGCCCGCCAGGGACCACCCGGTGCGAGTCCCACCGGAGCGAGGCGGCCCCGAGGTCCGCGTAGCGGGCCGCGTTGGCAGCGAGGACCTCCGACGCCGGTCCGCCGGCGTCCGTGCTGAGGAGCGTGCGGAACGCGCCGCTCTCCCCGAGCACGCGAAGGCCGCGCACGCCGGTCGCCGCGAGCATCTCCCACGCCTTGGCCCGAGGCGCGCCGCTCGGAGACCAGGCGCTCGCGACCGCGACGTGGAGGTCGCGGTCGAGCGCCATCGCGCCGTTGTAGAACACCGCCCGACGTCGGGCCGGTCCCCGCTCGCCGGCCGCGTCGGGCAACGAGAGGTCGGTCCCGCCCTCGCGGGACGGTCGGACGAGCGCTAGTGCGCTTTCCCGGTCAGGAGGCGGACGATCTTGAACGCGAGGAGATTCTTGTTCACCGGCGTGACCTCGAGGAGTCGTAGCTCGTCCCTCCGCCGGATGTCCTGGAGGAGGGGATTGCGCGACTTCTTATGAAGCGTCATCACGATCGACTTGTTCGCGTCGAGCGTGTCGACGACCGACTGCGTGAACGTCTCGCTCTCGACCTCCATCTTCCCGACCTCGTCGATCACGATCACGTCGGCGCCTTCGCGGGCCTCCGCGAGGGCGCGCGTGCCGAGACCGTCGAGGGCGGCGAGGTTGACGCCGTAGCGGCCGCTGCGGACCCGGGACTTCAGCCCCTCGTGCGCGAACACCTCGTGCTCCTTCGTCATCCAGTTCGTGATCTGGAACCCGGTGCGCCGCTGCTTCTCGACGATCGGCTCGGTAACCATGCCGCCGACCTTGACGCCCTCCTGCTCGAGCAGCTGGATGATGCGTAGGAGGGTCTGGGTCTTTCCCGAGCCCGGGAGCCCGGTGATGCCGATCTTGACTGGGGCGGCCAGGCGGCGGGGCACGATCGCGAAACTCCGGAGAGAAACCCGCAAGGGCCGGGAGAGAGAAAAAGGCTCGGTGCCCGTGCGCTCCGGCGTGCTACGACCCCACAGTCTCCCGGATCCGGGGGCCCGCGCGAGCGTCTATCCGGTGCGCGAGGACACGGAACTCCTCCGACGGTTTGCGAGCGAGCGGGGCGCCGGGCGTCTCCTCGAGATCGGAGCCGGGAACGGCGAGCTCAGCCTGGCCGCGGCCCGCGCGGGCTGGACGGTCGTCGCGACGGACCTCAACCCGGCGGCCCTCGCGGAACTCGCGGCCCGCGCTCGGCACGAGCACCTCCGGATCGACACCGTTCGCACCGACCTCGCCGAGGGACTCGGACGGTTCGATCGGATCCTCGCCAATCCGCCGTACCTGCCGACCCGCCCGGACGAGCGCGACCCGGACCCGTGGACGAACCTCGCGCTCGACGGCGGCCGCGACGGTCTCGCCGTCGTCCAACGGATCGTCGCGGCTCTCCCCGATCATCTCCGCCCGAACGGGACGGCGTTCGTGCTCCTCTCGTCCCTGTCGCCGTCCCGCCGACGCGGGCGGCTGTTCGATTCGTGGCGGAAGGCGGGCGGCTCGGTCACGGAGGTCGCGAGCCGTCGGCTCGCCGGCGAGGTCCTGAGCGTCTGGCGGTTCAGCCGACCCGCTCGGCGTGGCGAAGGACCGCCTCGAAGAACCGCTCGCCGTCGAAGTTCCCCTCCGCCCCGCCGGTCCGGGTCCAGTCCGGCGCCTGCGCCCGGAAGAAGCTCCGCTCGGGGTGGGGCATCAGCCCGAAGACGTTCCCCTCGGGATTCGTGAGCCCCGCGACGTTCCCCGCGGAACCGTTCGGATTCCACGGGTACTCCGCCGGGGAACCGTCCGGCGCGACCCATCGGAACATCACTTGGCCGGCCGCCTCGAGCTCGGCGAGCCGCTGGCCCGGGGGTCCGGCGAGGACGAGGTTCCCTTCCCCGTGGGCGGAAGGGAACAGGTATCGCTGGCCTTTCGGAACGTGCTGGAGCGCGGGGAACCGGCCCCCGTCCCAAGCGACGAACGTCGGGCGGCACTCGAAGTGGCCCGAGGCGTTCGCGTGGAGCGCGGCCTCCGGGGGGCCGAGACGACCGCCGGGCTGGCCGGGCAGGAGTCCGAGCTCGGTGAGCACCTGGAAGCCGTTGCAGATCCCGCCGAGGAGCCGCCCGCTCCGCAGGTAGGACTCGAGCTGCGGGCCGATCGCGGCGCGGATCCGGGCCGCGAAGATCGCGCCCGCACGGACGTAGTCGCCGGCGGAGAAGCCTCCCGGCAGGAAGACCACCTGGTAGTCGTCGAGGTTCCGGAAGCGCGCGCGCTCCACGTCCCGCTGCTCGAGCTGTTTCAGGTGGACGACCTCGGGCCGCGCCCCGAGCGCCTTCAGGGCGACGAACAGCTCGTCGTCGCAGTTCGTCCCCTCGATGGAAAGGAGAGCGACCCGGATCTCGCCCCGTCGCACGCGGCGTACGAGGGCCGATTTCCCTTAACGATTCCTCGTCAGGGACGGGCGCCCACCATCGGGAGCTCGGCGCCGCTATCGACGTGGGACGCGGAGGGCGCTGGGGTCGCCGGCCCCACGAAGAACGGGCGGCGGCGGTCGACGGCGAGCGCGAACGCCTCGGCGAGCGCCGCCTCCGGCGCCGGCATCTGGAGGATCGGCCGGAGGTCGACGAGTCCGGCGTTCGTCATGAGGCACCCCTTCAGGTGCCCGTCGCTCGTGACGCGCAGCCGCTCGCACGACATGCAGAACTCGGGGTTCTCGACCGGCTGGACGACCTCGAGGGTCACCGGCGGGCCTCCGTCGGTGATGTCGTAGCGCGGCCGGTGGTGGAGCGGGTTGTACCCGGTCGGGAACGCGGAGCGAACGGCCTCGCTCGTGAGGCGGCCCAGCTCGGAGTGGAGGGAGCGGTAGATCTCGGGGTCGACCCGGCCGCTCACGTTCTCGAACTCGATCACCTGGATCCACGCGCCGACCTCGCGCGCGAACGCCACCAGCCCGGCGAACCGGTCGGAGTTGGCCGTCGATCCCGCCAGTGCGACGACGTTCAGTTTGATCGGGGCCAGCCCGGCGGCGGCGGCGGCGCGCACGCCCGCGACGGTCTTCGCCAGACCGTCGACGCCGGTCAGCTCGCGGTAGGTCGCGGCGTCGAGGCTCGGAAGGCTCACATTGACCCGGCGGAGGCCGGCGGCTCGAAGCGGGACGGCGAGCTCGGTCAGCCGGAGGCCGTTCGTCGTCATCGAGACCTCGGGTCCGAGCGCGGCGATCCGCCCGACGATCTCGACGATGTCGCTGCGGAGCGTCGGCTCGCCGCCGGTGAGCTTGACCCGTTCGACCCCGAGCTTGACCGCCGCCCGGACGATCGTCTCGATCTGCGCGGGGGCGAGCTCCTCGGTCGAGACGAGCTGCCCTTCCATGTGGCAGAACACGCAGCGCAGGTTGCACCGCTGGGTCAGGGAAACCCGCAGGTCGGTGAACGGGCGGCCGTAACGGTCCCGCAGCACACCGTAGGTACGGCCGCCACGTCACTTAGCCTTTCGTCGGCCCGTCGCCGCCGCGTGGCCGGCCGGAGCCCCCGCCGAGAACGGGGGCGGGAGGAGCCGGGCCGTCACGACATCGCCCCTCCGGAGCCCGAGCCGGTTCGGGGGGAGGAGCACGTACGCGTTCGCCGGGACGAGGCTCGTGATCGACGAGGAGGTGCGGAACGTGGGCCGGGCCCGGTCGCCCCGGACCTCCAGCGGGACCACGGTCGAGAACGAGGATGTGGGGACGTCGTAGGA